>NZ_JBFRNX010000011.1:0-24545 GCF_041471165.1 Shewanella sp. 10N.261.52.F9 | reverse complement strand
ATCGCGATGGACGAAGGTTTACGCTTCGCTATCCGTGAAGGTGGCCGTACAGTTGGTGCTGGTGTTGTAGCTGAGATCGTTGCTTAATTAGCAACGGGTCTTAACTCGATACTGAAAAAGGCAGCTTAGGCTGCCTTTTTTAATGCCTAAAGAAAAGTGAGGGTAGGGCTGGTATTCCGGATCTGACTGTGTATAATGACGCCACTTTGTTGAAAACGGTTAATTTGACGGTATTTCAAACAACGGGCTTGATCTGAACGTTTAAATCAGTATAATAGCCCCTCGCCTTAACCATTAGGCGATTTAATTGGTCTGCCTTAGGGTTTGACGTAAAAAAACAGCGACTCCGATTGTGAGTCGAACGGCTAAATCATTTCACTCGGCTTTTCCTCTAAGGAAAGTTGCTTGAGGGTGATTTTTTTGTGTACATTTTAGGAGCTCTGGTCAATGCAGAACCAAAGAATCCGTATCCGCCTAAAAGGATTTGATCATCGTTTGATTGATCAGTCTACTGCGGAAATCGTTGAAACTGCTAAGCGTACCGGCGCGCAGGTTCGTGGTCCAATTCCACTACCAACGCGTAAAGAACGTTATACCATTTTGACTTCTCCACACGTTAATAAAGATGCACGTGATCAGTACGAACTACGTACTCACAAGCGTCTTGTTGACATCGTAGAGCCGACTGAAAAGACTGTAGACGCACTTATGCGTTTAGATCTTGCGGCTGGTGTTGACGTTCAGATTAGCTTGGGTTAATTGAAATCCAGTTAGAAGAGGTTTGAGAGATGGCTATCGGTCTTATCGGTCGTAAAGTAGGTATGACTCGCATCTTCAATGAAGATGGCGCGTCGGTACCTGTAACAGTAATTGAAATTGCTGCTAACCGTGTAACCCAAGTGAGAACTTTGGATACAGATGGTTACCGTGCACTTCAAGTTACTACTGGTACCAAAAAAGCTAATCGCATCACTAAACCAGAAGCAGGTCACTTTGCTAAGGCAGGCGTTGAAGCCGGTCGTGGTTTATGGGAAATGCGTTTGGCAGATGGTGAAGGCGAGGGCATCGAAGTTGGTGCTGAGCTTAATGTAGATATCTTCGCTGACATAGCGAAAGTTGATGTTACTGGTCAATCAAAAGGTAAGGGCTTCCAAGGCGGTATTAAGCGTTGGAACTTCCGTACTCAAGATGCAACACATGGTAACTCACTGGCACATAGAGCTAACGGTTCTATTGGTCAAAACCAAACACCTGGTCGCGTTTTCAAAGGTAAGAAAATGTCTGGCCACATGGGTGCAGAGCGTGTTACGACACAGAATCTAGAAGTAATTCGTGTAGATGCTGAACGTAACCTGCTTTTGGTTAAGGGTGCAGTTCCAGGCGCTACTAATGGCGACCTGATCATCAAACCAGCTGTTAAAGCTTAAGGTCTGAGGAGATAGTAATGGAATTGGTATTGAAAGACGCACAGAGTGCTCTTGAAGTTTCCGAAGCTACCTTTGGCCGTGACTTTAATGAAGCACTGGTTCATCAGGTAGTTGTAGCTTACGCTGCAAACGCGCGTCAGGGCACTCGTGCTCAAAAGACTCGCGCAGAAGTAACTGGCTCAGGCAAAAAGCCTTGGCGCCAAAAAGGTACTGGCCGTGCACGTGCTGGTACTGTTAAAGGCCCAATCTGGCGTGGCGGTGGCGTAACTTTCGCTGCTAAAACACAAGATCATAGCCAAAAAGTTAACAAAAAGATGTACCGCGGAGCGCTGAAAAGCATTTTCTCTGAATTGGTACGTCAAGACCGTCTTATCGTTGTTGAGTCGTTCGGTGTTGAAGCTCCTAAAACTAAAGAGCTGAAAGCTAAACTAAACGAAATGCAACTTGAAGACGTGTTGATTGTTACTCCAGAAGTTGACGAGAACTTGTTCTTAGCTGCTCGTAACCTGTACAAAGTTGACGTACGTGACGTTGCTGGTATCGATCCAGTAAGTCTAATCGCTTTCAACAAAGTACTAGTTACTGCTGAAGCTATTAAGCAAATCGAGGAGATGCTGGGATGATAAGCCAAGAACGTTTGCTAAAAGTTATTCTTGCACCACACATCTCTGAGAAGAGCACTGTGAATGCAGAAAATAACAACACGGTAGTATTCCGTGTAGCTATCGATGCAACTAAAGCTGAAGTTAAAGCTGCAGTAGCACAGCTATTTGAAGTTGAAGTTGATACAGTTCGTACTTTGGTTAACAAAGGCAAAACTAAGCGTCACGGTGCCCGTACTGGCCGTCGTAGCGATTGGAAAAAAGCTTATGTTACCTTAGCTGCTGGTGCTGACATCGATTTCGTCGGCGGCGCTGAGTAAGCATTAGGAGAATTATCATGGCAGTTATTAAGTGTAAGCCAACCTCTCCAGGTCGTCGCCACGTAGTTAAAGTGGTGAACAGCGATTTGCATAAGGGTAAACCTTTTGCAGGCCTGTTGGCGAAAAAATCAAAAAGTGGTGGCCGTAACAATACTGGTCGTATCACTGTCCGCCACGTTGGTGGTGGTCATAAGCAACATTATCGTCTAATCGACTTTAAGCGTAACAAAGACGGTATCCCTGCGAAGGTTGAACGTTTGGAATATGATCCAAACCGTACAGCTAACATCGCATTGGTACTTTACGCTGACGGTGAGCGTCGTTATATCCTTGCAGCTAAAGGCATGCAAGCTGGTGATAAGATCCAGTCTGGTATCGATGCAGAGATCAAGAGCGGTAACGCAATGCCTCTACGTAATATCCCTGTGGGTAGCGTAGTGCACGCAGTCGAAATGAAGCCTGGTAAAGGTGCTCAGATCGCGCGTTCAGCTGGTGCTTATGTACAAGTTATTGCTCGTGACGGCGCATACGCCACTCTACGTCTTCGCTCTGGCGAAATGCGTAAAGTGCCGGTTGATTGCCGCGCGACATTGGGTGAAGTTGGTAATTCCGAGCACATGCTACGCCAGTTAGGTAAAGCAGGTGCTAAGCGCTGGAGAGGCGTACGCCCAACAGTTCGTGGTGTTGCAATGAACCCAGTAGATCACCCACATGGTGGTGGTGAAGGCCGTACTTCTGGTGGCCGTCACCCTGTATCTCCATGGGGTCAACCTACTAAGGGTTACAAGACTCGTAGTAATAAACGCACCGACAAGTACATCGTACGTCGTCGCAATAAAAAGTAAGAGGATTCGCCATGCCACGTTCTCTCAAGAAAGGTCCATTCATTGACCTACACTTGCTGAAGAAGGTAGAGAAAGCGATGGAAGCTGGAGACAAGAAGCCTATTAAGACTTGGTCTCGCCGCTCTATGATCATTCCTAACATGATTGGAATGACCATCGCTGTCCATAATGGTCGTCAGCACGTACCTGTGTTCGTAACTGACGAAATGATCGGCCACAAGCTTGGTGAATTTTCACCAACTCGCACTTATCGCGGCCATGCTGCAGATAAGAAAGCGAAGAAGCGTTAATACGGGAGACATAAGATGGAAGTTTTAGCTAAACATCGTTTTGCCCGTACGTCGCCTCAAAAGTGTCGTTTGGTTGCAGATCAAATCCGTGGACTGCCTGTTGCTAAGGCTCTCGAAATTCTAACTTTCAGCCCTAAGAAAGCTGCAGTACTTGTTAAGAAAGTACTGGACTCTGCAATCGCTAATGCTGAGCACAATGAAGGTGCTGACATTGACGAACTAAGAGTTGGAGCGATTATGATCGATGAAGGTCCAACTATGAAGCGTATCATGCCACGTGCCAAAGGCCGTGCTGATCGTATAATCAAGCGCACCAGCCACATTACTGTGGTTGTGTCAGATCGCTAGGAGTTAGCAATGGGACAGAAAGTACATCCTAATGGTATCCGTCTGGGTATCACTAAGCCTTGGATCTCGACCTGGTACGCTGACAAGTCAGACTATGCCAATAACTTGAGCAGTGACTGGGAAGTGCGTAAGTTTCTTGAAAAGAAACTTAAGCAAGCATCAGTTTCTAAGATTGTTATCGAGCGTCCAGCTAAGAGTGTTCGCGTTACTATCCACACAGCCCGTCCAGGTGTTGTGATTGGTAAGAAAGGCGAAGACGTTGAGAAGCTACGCAACGCAGTTGCTAAGCTGACTGGTATTCCAGCTCAAATCAACATCGCTGAAATCCGTAAGCCAGAGCTAGATGCTAAGCTTGTTGCCGATGGCATCGCTTCGCAGCTAGAGCGTCGTGTTATGTTCCGTCGTGCTATGAAGCGCGCAGTTCAAAATGCTATGCGTCTTGGTGCTAAGGGTATCAAAGTTGAAGTGAGTGGCCGTCTAGGCGGCGCTGAGATTGCGCGTTCAGAGTGGTATCGTGAAGGTCGTGTACCTTTGCATACACTGCGTGCTGATATCGACTATTCTACTTCTGAGAGTCACACTCAATACGGTGTGATTGGCGTTAAAGTTTGGGTCTTCAAAGGCGAAGTTCTAGACGGCGTTCTACCTCAGCACGAAGAGCCGAAACAGCAGCCGAAGCGTAAGCCTCGCGGTAAATAGGAGAGCTGGCAATGCTGCAACCAAAAAGAATGAAGTTTCGCAAAATGTTCAAAGGCCGCAACCGTGGTCTAGCGAACGGCACTGAAGTTAGCTTCGGTGAATTCGGTTTGAAAGCTGTTGGACGTGGTCGTCTAACTGCTCGTCAAATTGAAGCTGCGCGTCGTGCTATGACACGTCACATTAAGCGTCAAGGTCAGATCTGGATCCGCGTATTCCCTGACAAGCCGATTACCTCTAAGCCTCTAGAAGTGCGTATGGGTAAAGGTAAGGGTAACGTTGAATACTGGGTTTGCCAGATTCAACCAGGTAAGGTTCTTTATGAGATGAATGGTGTATCTGAAGAGTTAGCTCGCGAAGCTTTCACTTTAGCTGCTGCTAAACTACCTCTAAAGACTACCTTCGTAACTAAGACGGTGATGTAATGAAAGCGAGCGAACTAACAGAAAAGAGCGTTGAAGAATTGAACGCTGAACTGCTTGGTCTGCTGCGTGAGCAGTTTAATCTGCGTATGCAACACGCCACTGGTCAGTTGACTCAGACTCATCAGCTTAAAATCGTGCGTCGCAACATTGCGCGCGTTAAGACCATTATTACTTCTAAGGCGGGTGCATAATGTCTGATACTATCCGTACTTTGCAAGGTCGAGTACTTAGCGACAAGATGGACAAGTCTATCACTGTAGCTATTGAACGTAAGGTAAAACACCCTTTATACGGTAAGTTTATCAAGCGTACTACTAAGATCCATGCACATGACGAACAAAATCAGTGTAATGCTGGCGATATCGTGACTATTCGCGAATGCCGTCCGCTGTCTAAGACTAAGTCTTGGACTCTGGTTGAAGTAGTAACAAAAGCCTAAGCTTATTAGGTATTTAAGCAAACGGCTCCTAAAGTTGGGGCCGTTTTTATTTTTAGTACTATCTATTCCTATTTTTAGGTGTTACACTTGCGCGCCAAATTTGACTAAATTAAAGTCGAAATTTGAGTGAAATGTAGCCCCTTTGTGGGATTGTAAGTAACGATAGCGGAGCACTTAAAATGATCCAAATGCAATCGACTCTAGAAGTCGCCTGTAATAGTGGCGCTCGTAGAGTTCAGTGTATTAAGGTCTTGGGTGGCTCTCATCGTCGTTATGCCGGTATCGGCGACGTCATCAAGGTTTCTGTTAAAGAAGCTATTCCTCGCGGTAAAGCGAAGAAAGGTGATGTATATAACGCGGTGGTAGTCCGTACTAAGAAAGGCGTACGTCGTCCAGACGGTTCTGTCATTCGCTTCGATCGGAACGCAGCGGTATTGCTTAACGCAAACCTTGCACCGATTGGTACTCGTATCTTTGGACCTGTGACACGTGAACTGCGTACTGAGCAGTTTATGAAGATTGTGTCATTGGCACCAGAAGTACTGTAAGGAGCTTCAAAATGGCAGCTAAAATACGTCGTCAAGACGAAGTAATTGTACTAGCAGGTAAAGACCAGGGTAAACGCGGTAAGGTTTCTCAGGTTCTTCCAACTGGTAAATTAATTGTAGAAGGTATCAACCTTGTTAAGAAACACCAAAAGCCAAACCCACAATTGGGCGTAGCTGGCGGTATTGTTGAGCAAGAAGCACCTATACAAGCATCAAACGTAGCGATTTTCAACTCTGCCACTGGCAAAGCTGATCGCGTTGGTTTCCGATTTGAAGACGGCAAAAAAGTTCGTTTCTTTAAGTCGAACAGTGAACTCGTTAAGTAATTTGGAGTAAACGATGGCGAAACTGCATGATAAATACAAAGAGACTGTTAGTCCTGAACTTGCTAAAAAGTTCGGTTTTACCAGTGTCATGCAAGTCCCTCGGATTGAAAAGATCACCCTTAATATGGGTGTTGGCGAAGCAGTAGCAGATAAGAAAGTTATGGAGCACGCGCTTCGTGACATGACTGCTATCGCTGGTCAAAAGCCAGTAGTGACTGTAGCTCGTAAGTCAGTTGCTGGTTTTAAAATCCGTGAAGGCTACCCAATCGGCTGTAAGGTTACACTGCGCGGTGAGCGTATGTGGGAATTCTTAGAGCGTTTAGTTGATATCGCAATCCCGCGTATCCGTGACTTCCGTGGTTTGAGCGCTAAGTCGTTCGACGGCCGTGGTAACTATGCGATGGGCGTACGTGAGCAAATTATCTTCCCAGAGATCCAATACGATAAAATCGATAAGATCCGCGGTATGGATATTGTAATCACTACTTCTGCGACGAATGATGAAGAAGGCCGAGCTTTGCTCGAAGGCTTTAACTTCCCATTCAAGAAATAAGGGTAGCGTAATGGCAAAAAGTTCAATGAAAGCACGTGAAGCAAAACGTGCACAGCTCGTAGCTAAGTTCGCTGAAAAGCGCGCTGCACTTAAAGCTATCATTAGCAGTCCAACTACATCTGATGATGATCGTTGGGATGCAGTACTTAAGTTACAAGCTCTACCACGTGACTCTAGCGCAGCGCGTCAGCGTAATCGTTGTAGTCAAACTGGTCGCCCACATGGTTTCCTACGTAAATTCGGCCTTAGCCGTATTAAATTACGTGAAGCAACTATGCGCGGTGAAGTTCCTGGTCTTCGCAAGGCCAGCTGGTAAGCACTTGTCACGGAGTAAGCTAATATGAGCATGCAAGATCCTATTGCGGATATGTTAACACGTATTCGTAACGGCCAAGCTGCTAAACACGTATCTGTGAAGATGCCTTCTGCTAAGCTTAAAATCGCTATCGCGAAAATGCTTAAAGAAGAAGGTTACATCACTGACTACGCCGTAGCAGATGAAGCCAAGCCTGAATTGGAAATCACTTTAAAGTATTTCCAAGGTCAGCCAGTCGTTGAGACTATCCAGCGCGTTAGCCGTCCTGGTCTTCGTATTTACAAAGGTAAAAACGAACTACCAAAGGTTATGGGCGGACTGGGTGTCGCTATCGTGTCCACTTCTAAAGGTTTGATGACTGATCGTACTGCCCGCCAAAATGGCATGGGTGGGGAAGTTATCTGCTACGTAGCATAAGGAGCTAGCAATGTCTCGTGTCGCAAAAGCACCAGTCGCTATCCCTGCAGGCGTAGAAGTGACTTTAAACGAACAAACTATCACCGTAAAAGGTACTAAAGGTAGTTTGACTCGAGTTATTAACTCTGACGTTTCTGTTGTTGTTGAAGACAATGAAATCAAGTGTTCACCAGTTGAAAGCGCTAAAACCGCTGCTCAAGCTGGTACAGCTCGTGCATTAATCAACAACATGGTTGTTGGTGTTTCTGAAGGTTTTGTTAAGAAGCTTCAGTTAGTTGGTGTTGGTTACCGTGCAAAACTTGCCGGTAAAGATATCGATCTAACTTTAGGTTTCTCACATCCTTTGGTTCACAAACTTCCAGACGGCGTTACAGCTGAATGTCCATCACAAACTGAAATCGTACTTACTGGTACTGATAAGCAGTTGATCGGACAGGTTGCAGCTGAGATTCGCGGTTACCGTCCACCAGAGCCTTACAAAGGTAAAGGTGTTCGCTATGCTGACGAACAAGTACGCCGTAAAGAGGCTAAGAAGAAGTAAGGTAATACGATATGGATAAGAAAACATCTCGCTTACGCCGCGCTCTACGTGCCCGTAAGAAGATCCAAGAGCTGGGCGTTAATCGTCTGGTTGTACATCGTACACCACGTCACACTTACGCTCAGGTCATTAGCCCTGAAAACGTAGTGTTGGCGGCAGCTTCTACTGCTGAAAAAGCAGTAACAGAGCAGCTAAAGTACACAGGTAACGTAGATGCAGCTAAAGTAGTGGGTAAAACCGTTGCTGAGCGCGCTATCGAAAAAGGCGTAGCTGTAGTTGCATTCGATCGTTCCGGCTTCAAGTATCACGGTCGCGTTGCTGCATTAGCAGACGCTGCTCGTGAAGCTGGCCTCAAGTTCTAAGGAATGATGAAAAATGGCTAAATTTGAAGCTCAACAGCAAAAAGACGATCTGCAAGAGAAGTTAGTTGCAGTTAATCGTGTTTCTAAAGTAGTTAAAGGCGGACGTATCTTTAGCTTCACTGCACTAACAGTAGTGGGTGATGGTAACGGTAAAGTTGGCTATGGCTATGGTAAAGCGCGTGAAGTACCAGCAGCAATTCAAAAAGCAATGGAAAAGGCTCGCCGTAACATTGTAAACGTAGAATTGAACAATGGTACTTTGCACCACCCTGTAAAGGGTCGTCACACTGGTTCACGTGTATACATGCAACCAGCCTCTGACGGTACCGGTATTATTGCCGGTGGCGCAATGCGTGCCGTATTGGAAGTAGCAGGCGTTCATAACGTTCTGTCAAAAGCATACGGTTCTACTAACCCGATCAACATCGTTCGCGCTACTGTCGATGCGTTGGTGAATATGAAATCACCTTCACAAATCGCAGCTAAGCGTGGCCTGAATGTTACTGAAATTCGAGGTTAATGCACCATGGCTACTAAAACACTTAAAGTAACTCAGACCAAAAGTTCAATCGGCCGCTTACCAAAGCACCGTGCAACTTTAACTGGTCTAGGTCTACGCCGCATTAATCACACTGTTGAACTAGAAGATACTCCTTCTGTTCGCGGTATGATTAACAAGGTTTACTACATGGTTTCGGTGGAGGAAGTATAAGATGCGTCTAAATACTCTATCACCTGCTGCAGGTGCTAAATCAGCAGCTAAGCGTGTAGGTCGCGGTATCGGTTCAGGCCTTGGTAAAACTGCAGGTCGTGGTCACAAAGGTCAGAAGTCTCGTTCTGGCGGCGGTGTTCGCGTTGGTTTCGAGGGTGGTCAGATGCCACTTAAGATCCGTCTACCTAAGTTCGGTTTTACCTCGCGTACTGCGTTGGTATCAGCTGAAATTCGCGTTGGCGAATTAGCTAAAGTTAACGGTGATGTTATCGACCTAAATGCGCTGAAAGATGCGAATCTAGTTACTCGCAACATACAGTTTGCTAAAATCGTTCTTTCAGGTACCATTGAGCGCCCAGTGACCGTTAAAGGTCTGAAGGTAACCAAAGGTGCACGTGCAGCTATTGAAGCTGCCGGTGGCAAGATCGAGGAATAATACGTCGATGGCAAAACCAGGACTTGATTTAAAAAGCGCGAAAGGCGGTTTATCAGAATTGAAAACCCGTCTCCTGTTCGTGATTGGTGCAATTATCGTCTTTAGAGCCGGTTCGTTTGTACCAATTCCTGGTATTGACGCTGCTGTACTAGCAGAGCTGTTTAATCAGCAAAAGGGGACCATCCTAGGCATGTTTAACATGTTCTCTGGTGGTGCCCTTGAACGTGCCTCTATCTTTGCATTAGGTATCATGCCGTATATTTCGGCATCGATCATTATGCAGTTGTTGACTGTGGTACATCCTGCACTAGCTGAATTGAAAAAAGAAGGCGAGTCGGGACGTAAGAAAATCAGTCAATATACTCGATACGGCACATTGGTCCTGGGTACGTTCCAGGCAATCGGTATTGCAACAGGTTTACCGAATCTAGTTCCAGGGTTAGTTGTTAACCTAGGATTTAGTTTCTACTTCGTTGCAGTTGTGAGCTTAGTGACAGGAACAATGTTCCTAATGTGGCTAGGTGAGCAAATTACCGAAAGAGGCATAGGTAACGGTATCTCGATTCTTATTTTCGCAGGTATTGTTGCTGGTCTGCCATCTGCTATCGGCCAAACAGCCGAGCAGGCGCGTCAAGGCGACTTGAATGTACTAGTATTGTTGTTGCTGGCAGTGATTGTTTTCGCTGTCACTTATTTTGTGGTATTCGTTGAGCGTGGACAACGTCGTATCGTTGTTAACTATGCTAAGCGCCAGCAGGGCCGTAAGGTGTTTGCAGCGCAAAGTACTCATTTACCACTTAAGATTAATATGGCTGGTGTAATCCCGCCTATTTTTGCGTCCAGCATCATTTTGTTCCCAGGCACACTGGCTCAGTGGTTTGGTCAAAATGAGTCCATGTCATGGTTAAGTGATTTTTCACTAGCTGTGTCACCAGGACAACCGCTGTACTCATTATTATATGCAACAGCGATTATTTTCTTCTGTTTCTTCTATACTGCGTTGGTGTTTAACCCTCGCGAAACAGCTGACAACCTGAAGAAGAGTGGTGCGTTTATTCCCGGGATTCGTCCTGGAGAACAGACTTCGCGTTACATTGATAAAGTTATGACTCGCTTGACATTAGCAGGCGCGTTGTATATTACCTTTATCTGCTTAATTCCGGAGTTCATGTTAATTGCGTGGAAAGTACAGTTCTATTTTGGCGGTACTTCACTACTAATTATGGTAGTCGTAATCATGGACTTCATGGCTCAGGTTCAGACCCATATGATGTCTCATCAGTATGAGTCTGTAATGAAGAAAGCTAACTTGGTAAACAAAGCGAATTTAGATCGCTTTGGTCGCTAAGCTAGTAATCTCGGAGTGATGAAATGAAAGTTCGAGCTTCCGTGAAGAAGATCTGCCGTAACTGCAAGATCGTAAAGCGTAGTGGCGTTGTACGTGTGATTTGTGTTGAACCTAAACACAAACAGCGTCAAGGCTAAAAAAAATTGACCAGCCCAGTCCGGGCTGGTCAAAATATTATTTGCTAAATTGTCGTCTGTCGAGTATCCTACCGGGCTTTTCACAGATGACCTTTAACTTAAGGAGTGCATAGTGGCCCGTATCGCTGGCATTAACATTCCTGATCAAAAGCATACAGTCATTGCATTGACTGCTATCTACGGCATCGGTCGTACTCGCGCACAAGCTATTTGCGCGGCTACTTCAATTGCTGAAGATGCTAAGATCAAGGAATTGAGCGAAGCTCAAATTGATACTCTACGCGAAGAAGTTGCCAACTACATTGTAGAAGGTGATTTACGTCGTGAAGTTTCCATGAACATCAAGCGTCTTATGGACCTTGGTTGTTACCGTGGCCTTCGCCATCGTCGTAGCCTTCCCCTTCGTGGGCAACGTACTAAGACCAATGCGCGTACGCGTAAAGGTCCACGTAAACCAATTAGAAAGTAACGGGGTAAACCAAAATGGCTAAAGTTCCGTCACGTTCTCCGCGTAAGCGTGTACGTAAACAGGTTGCTGATGGTATGGCGCATATCCATGCGTCTTTCAACAACACAATTATTACCATTACAGATCGTCAAGGTAACGCACTATCTTGGGCAACTTCTGGTGGTTCAGGTTTCCGTGGTTCACGTAAATCTACCCCATTTGCTGCACAGGTTGCTGCTGAGCGCGCAGGTACTGCTGCTCAGGACTACGGTGTTAAAAACCTAGAAGTTTTTGTGAAGGGTCCAGGTCCAGGACGCGAATCAGCGATTCGTGCACTAAATTCGGTTGGTTACAAGATTACTAACATTACCGATGTGACGCCTATCCCTCATAATGGTTGTCGTCCTCCTAAGAAACGTCGCGTTTAATTCGTCGTTTTTAATAGGATAGTTGGAGAAAGAACATGGCAAGATACTTGGGTCCAAAGCTCAAGCTCAGCCGCAGAGAAGGTACAGACCTTTTCCTAAAGAGCGGCGTGAGAGCAATCGATTCGAAGTGTAAGCTTGAAACTGCACCTGGACAACACGGCGCTCGTAAGACCCGTCTGTCTGAGTATGGTGTTCAGCTACGCGAGAAACAAAAAGTTCGTCGTATTTATGGTGTGCTAGAAAAGCAATTCCGTAACTACTACAAAGATGCTGCACGTACTAAAGGTAACACTGGTGAAAACCTACTTACTCTTTTAGAAACCCGTCTAGATAACGTTGTTTATCGCATGGGCTTTGGTGCAACACGCGCTGAATCACGTCAGCTAGTTAGCCATAAGTCAATTATGGTTAATGGTAGCGTCGTTAACATTCCATCATTCAAAGTGTCTGCGAATGATGTAGTGAGCGTTCGTGAAAAGTCTCGCACTCAAGCTCGTATTAAAGCGGCTTTAGAAGTGTCGGCTCAACGCGAAAAGCCAACATGGGTTGAAGTTGACAACACTAAGATGGAAGGTGCTTTTAAGCGTGTTCCTGAGCGTAGTGATTTGTCTGCGGAAATTAACGAACAGCTGATCGTCGAACTTTACTCTAAGTAAAGTTAAAACAAAAGAGAGGACACAATGCAGGGTTCTGTTACAGAATTTCTTAAACCGCGTCTCGTTGATATCGAGCAGGTTAATCCAACACGTGCCAAGGTTACACTGGAGCCGCTAGAGCGTGGTTTTGGTCATACTCTAGGTAACGCGTTGCGTCGTATCCTATTGTCGTCTATGCCAGGCTGCGCGGTTACCGAAGTAGAGATCGATGGTGTACTGCATGAATACAGTAGCAAGGAAGGCGTGCAAGAGGATATCCTTGAGATACTATTAAACCTTAAAGGTTTAGCTGTAGTTATCGAAGGGAAAGACGAAGCTATGCTTACGCTAAGTAAGTCAGGCGCAGGCCCTGTTACTGCAGCAGATATCACGCATGATGGTGATGTTACTATCATGAATCCTGACCATGTTATCTGTCACTTGACAGGTAATAATGACGTCAGCATGCGTATCCGCGTAGAGCGTGGTCGTGGTTATGTACCGGCTTCTGCCCGTGCACAAACTGAAGACGATGATCGCCCTATCGGCCGTTTGTTGGTTGATTCTTCGTTCTCACCAGTTGCTCGCATTGCATACAATGTAGAAGCTGCTCGTGTTGAACAGCGTACAGACTTAGACAAACTCGTTATCGATATGACCACTAACGGTACTATTGATCCTGAGGAAGCTATCCGTCGTTCAGCGACAATTCTAGCAGAACAGTTAGATGCGTTTGTTGAGTTACGTGATGTGACTGAGACTGCACCAGTAGAAGAGAAGCCGGAGTTCGATCCGATATTGTTGCGTCCTGTCGACGATTTAGAGCTAACTGTACGTTCAGCCAACTGTTTGAAGGCTGAAGCGATTCATTACATCGGCGATCTGGTACAACGCACTGAAGTTGAGCTGCTTAAGACTCCTAACCTAGGTAAGAAATCTCTTACTGAAATTAAGGATGTGTTAGCGTCTCGCGGACTGTCGTTAGGTATGCGTCTGGAAAACTGGCCTCCAGCTAGTTTAGCAGACGACCTTTAAGTCCAGATTAGTACAGATATAGGTAATAAGGATTAGGTCATGCGCCATCGTAAGAGTGGTCGTCAACTAAACCGTAACAGCAGTCATCGCCAAGCTATGTTCCGTAACATGGCATGCTCAATAGTTCGTCACGAAGTGATCAAAACTACTGTAGCTAAAGCGAAAGAACTGCGTCGCGTAGTTGAACCTCTAATAACACTTGCTAAGAGTGATAGCGTTGCAAACCGCCGTTTGGCATTTGCTCGTACTCGCGACGCTGAAGTCGTAGGTAAGTTATTTACTGAATTGGGTCCACGTTTCCAGGAACGTCCTGGTGGATATACCCGTATTCTTAAGTGCGGTCTACGTACTGGTGACAAAGCGCCAATGGCGTACATTGAACTAGTAGGTCGTCCAGAAGCAGCTGAAGCTGTTGAAGACACTGCAGAGTAAATAAGTCTTAGTTTTAAAAGGCCGAACATTAGTTCGGCCTTTTTTATGCCTGCCGTTTATCAAAATCGAGTTAATTATTATCGAACCTCCTACTTTTAGTCCCTGTTAAGCAGTAACCCTAGCCTCGTCAAAATTAGTCGCTAAGGGGAGCTATAACACCTAGCTATTATTCTTTGTCATATAGAACACTGCACTCTATTTAACTTTTGTGTGTTGGTTTAACTATGCCTCGCTTTGTATATGTTCGGCACACTTTTAGGAGGCGGTTTCTTTAGTTCATCTGCATTCGAGTGTTCGGAATTCGGAAGATAGTAGATTCTGAATTATTCTATACGTCCAGAAAGTCCGGTTAGCTTTGGGCTAGTTTTTAGGACGCTTCTTGCTAAAGTTTTTTAATCTTCTAGTAGCTAAAAGGAGATTGAGTCGTTACGCAGAGCCTATAAATTGGCTCTGTCTGCTTGATGGATAGGTTTGCTTTACTGATTTAATGTTTCTATACACGCATGACTTCGCTAAAGGTATACAGTGATACAGTTTTTATTAAATCGATGAGCTGTTGAGCCTCCCCCTCGGTGCCGCACTATAAGATCTCTTAAGGGACTCATGCACAACCTCGATAAACTTGATGCTTTAGATAAGGAAATGTGAGAGTTATTTGTTATTTAGCTTGAATCTATATATGACAATCAATGGGGGATAATAGTTGGCGTTTAATGGCTATCATTTGATAAGTGATAGCTGTCGACCAAGTTTCTCATAGCTTATACTAGGAGGATTGGCTAGATAGCTCTATATACGGCTATAAGAGGCTTTCGACGACTAAACAAGTATTTAGGTTGAAACTCGACATTTCACTGATATGGTACGCTGGATTAGCCTAGAGGGTGCAATTTAGTAGAGATGTTTGTTCATTAGTCTGTGTACGATACATTTCACCTAAACGCTGTAGATAGTAAAAAGCCCTCTTAAAGAGGGCTTTTGATTAAAACGTTTTTCAGCCTAGCTTAGTAGCCAGATGACTTTTGATCTTGGTTATAGTCTAGCTTTTCATGAGACTGGCCCATAGCTTCAGCTACTTCTGGCGGCATGTAGTTTTCATCATGTTTTGCTAGTACTTCAGTCGCTTCTAGAACGCCTGGCTTAGCTAACACACCTTGAGCTACAATACCTTGGCCTTCACGGAATAGGTCTGGTAATAGGTCGTCATAAGTAACGATGATCTCGCCGCCTGCAGCGTCATGTACGGCAAATTCAACATGCAGACTTTCTGGATCTCGAACCATAGAACCTACCGTAACCATGCCACCGACACGAATGCGTTGGCCGATTTCTGGCATAACGCCGGTGTCTTTTTTACCTTGTACAATCTCTGTAGGGGTAAAGAACAGGTTTAAGTTCGAATTCAAAGCATATAGAAGCAAAGAAGCGATAGCTGCTACACCACCAATTAGGGCTACAGCAAGGGTAAGGCGTTTCTTTCGTCTTGGGTTCACTATTTTGTACTCCGAGTTTCTTTTAGGCGTTCTTCGCGTTGCATCTTTTTCGCGATCTCTACTAACACCTTACGTTTCTGTCTAACGCTTAGGATCACTAATGTGCCTAGCGAGAAAAAAGTTACACCGTAAGCAAGCCATACATAGAATGCGTAGCCGCCCATATTGATAAATTCACTAATTGAGTCGAACTGCATTATTTGACCCCTTCTGCTTTAGCAAGTTCACGAACCCATGGACGCATGCCATTTCGTGCCAAAATTTCTGATCTAAATCTCACTAATGTAATAGCACCAATCATTACACCGAAGCCAACTATATTAATTAGTAGTGGATATAACATTTCTGTAGGCATAGAAGACTCTTCAGTAATCTTAATTGTTGATGGCTGATGTAACGAGCTCCACCAATCTACAGAGTATTTAATAATTGGAATGTTAATTACACCAACGATCGCTAGGATACCTGCAGCTCTTGCTGCCAATACTTTATCTTCAAACGAAGCATAAAGAGAGATAACTCCTAGGTATAAGAATAGTAGCACTAGTTCAGACGTTAAGCGTGCATCCCAAACCCACCATGTGCCCCACATTGGCTTGCCCCATGTTGCACCAGTAATCAAGGCAATAAAGGTAATGACTGCGCCAATAGGTGCGATAGCTGCAGCAGCCCAGTCTGCAGATTTGATTTGCCAAACTAAACCGATAAATGAAGAGGTTGCCATGGCCATGTATGCTGCCATAGACATAGAAGCCGCAGGCACGTGGATAAAGATAATTCGGTAACTGTCACCTTGCTGGTAATCAGTTGGAGCAAACACTAAGCCCCATACCGTGCCAATGCCAATCATTGATATTGCTAACATAGCAAACCAAGGGAGCAGGGTGCCTGAGAGTTTGTAGGCGCGTTCAGGATCCGCGTATGAATGTAACCATTTCCACATTTTAGTTAGTACTCACTCGTAAGGATGCACCAATTGCAAATGGTGCTAACGTTAATGAACCGACCAACATTGCGCCAATAATCGCAAGTTGACCATCATAAGGTAAATTCATACCAGCAGCGTCAATCGCGCTAGTAGCAAAAATTAAAACTGGGATATACAAAGGTAAAATCAATAGGCTTAACAGCACGCCACCTTTGCGTAATCCAACTGTCAGTGCAACACCAATTGCGCCAAGTAAACTGAGCACAGGAGTTCCTAATGCTAGTGTGGCAATTAAGGCTCCGTAACTATTGCCATCTAGGTGCAACAATACTGCAAGTAGCGGCGCGACCAATATCAAAGGTACGCCTGTTAATATCCAATGTGCTAATACCTTAGCTAATACCATTAGCGGCAGTGGCTGAGGGCTTAATAGCATTTGCTCTAAGCTACCATCTGCGTAATCAGCTTTAAATAGACGTTCAAGCGATAGCATTGATGCTAATAGTGCTGCTACCCAGATAATTCCTGGTGCTACGCGTGTTAATACTTGCGGCTCAGGGCCTATTCCCAAAGGGAATAGTGTAACGACTAAAACAAAAAACAGTAATGGGTTAAAAATATCGCCACGATGACGCACAGCGATTTGCAAGTCGCGCTTTAACAGTGTGCTAAATGCTTTGGTATAACTGATGCCTTTGTTCATTGCTAAACCTTATACAAAGCGATAGTCGAGACGGATCTTACGTAAAATATCATCGCCAATCACACCCATATCTTGGTGTGTGGTTAATATTACGCAGCCGCCGCGTTTTGCATGGGCTAAAAACAGATGTTCAAGTTCTTCTACGCCTTTCTTGTCGATAGCCGTAAACGGCTCATCTAACAACCATATCTTACAGTTTGTATGCCAAAGTCTAGCTAAGGCTGTTCGTCTGTGCTGACCTGCTGATAGGTGCCCTGCGAGCGCTTCTTCAAAACCTGAGAGATTGACTTTTGCAAGGATCTCACGGGCATCGAAATCATCATACCCACTGATCCTTAAATTGAAGTTAAGATTTTCTTCAGCCGTTAACTCGCTTTTAACACCTGCAAGGTGTCCTAGGTACAACAATTCGTCATTGTACTCGTCGCGACAACGGTTAATGTCTTCACCTTTGAAGTTGATTTGCCCTGCATATGGGCGAGATAAACCAGCGATAATCCGCAAAAGACTTGTTTTACCTGCACCATTTGGGCCTTCAATTTGAACAATCTCACCTTCGGTTATATCGAAGCTAAGCTCATCAAATAAAATGCGTTCTTCCCTTATGCAAGTTAAGTTATTAGCTGATACCAGTGTTGTTGCTTTTGATTCTTTTACCACTGAGCCCTCTATATCAAGCTGTATGAAAACACAAGTGATACTAACACATACACTTTCAAGCGTTTAGTCTTGCTTAGTGCTAAGTGTCAGCAATTTGATGTAGTTCGAATATTATGTATTTTCTATGAACTTTTTAAACATTTGCTAATATATTAACGTTTTTGCGAACTATGTCTTGTGAAACAGCATTTATCGCGATTAATATCACAAAAAGATGTGATTTGTTGAACTTTGTAGTAACCTAGTGCCGTTATAAGAATAAGTCTGCCAACCTAAAAAGGGCAGCGTGAGCTCTGTTAGAATTTGCATTAGGAACGTATAAGATGAAAAAATTGTTAGTACTGACTGCAGCTGCAGCTTTGACTCTGTCTACAAGCGCATTTGCTCAAGATGGTAAGGCCGTATATGACAAGGCATGCCAAGTATGTCACAGCATGGGTGTTGCCGGTGCGCCAAAATCACATGATGCAGCTGCGTGGGAACCACGTCTAGGTAAAGGTATGGACGCTTTAGTCTCTTCTGTTAAGTCAGGCCTTAACGCTATGCCACCAGGTGGTATGTGTACTGATTGTACTGATGACGATTACAAGAATGCAATCGAGTACATGTCTAAGTAATTATTACTTTTTCGCAGTATCAAAAACCGACGAATGTCGGTTTTTTTGTATCCGGAATTTAAGTATAGGTTTGCATTGTAGCGGAAATCGCTTACTAGCTATTGCGTCAGGAGCATATGAGAGAAAGAGAGTAAAGGCATGTCTTTGTGTCACTTGATTTGATTAATTGTTGTATCGATTGTGACTGTATTTTTTATTCAGATTTGCTTCTCTAGTTAGCTTCAATTCTGTGACTAGCTCATTTTGATGTCATGTTAGGTAAAGCCTGAACCATCTCACTTCGCAAACCATTTGCTTTAGCTTCGGAGTAAGTAATCTCATAGTTAAAAACGACGACACTTTTACTTTTATTTGAGACATAAAAAAACCGGCTAAAGCCGGTTTTTTAAATTGGGATTGGATTACTGCACTTGAGTATCTAGTATCAGCTGGCCAGTGTCACCCACTTTAACCATAGCTAGAGTGCCTTGGATATCGCCAGTTTGCGCTCTTACGCTACCATGCTTAGATAAGATCGCGATAACTTCAACAGAATCTGCATCACTTAATTTAACATTGCCACCCATATTGGTGCTGTCATCTAAAGTGATAGTAACTGGTAGTGACTCTGCAGAAATCTTAGTTGCAGCTAAAGGTACTTTTGGACCTTCAGTTGAGCGTGCAAAGATGAAAAGCATATCAGTGCTCGCCACTTTAGCTTGTAATTCTGGAGAGATAGATACCTCTACAGTCACTGTCTGTGCTGTTGCTTTAGGCTCAACGTTTTTGTGTGCATCATCATTTGGCATTGCACCATCAGTGCCCAATCGCATTTTTGCGCTGTTAATTGCGTTCATGATTGCGCCGCGATCAACATCGGTACGGTCGCTATCAAGAATTAGCTGCCATGCGTCAATTGCTTTTGGATAGTCAGCAGTAAAGAATGAATCCATACCAACTAGCAGCAATGTCGATGGGTCTTCGGCATCAAGTGCTAAAGATTGGTCTACTAGTGCTTGAACTGCTGGGGTCATCTGTTGGTTTGAACGGTAATAAAGAGCAGTCGCTTTAGGACCAAGTAACTCAGCATGAACACCTACAAGATCCATTGTCTTATCGAATGCTTTAATTGCGTCGTCGTAACGGTTTGCAGAAATATAAGCGTGACCTAGGTTAAACCAAATTTGGCTGTTTTCTGGTTCTGCTTGAGCTTGCGCTTCCATCATCTGCACGCGCTGAGACATAATCTGTTCAGTTGTTTGGCCTGCATGAGGGTCATTGGCCGTCATTGGTTGGTCAAGGTTTTTATATGCACCCAGGGTAGAGTACATGTAACCACAAATACCAATAACAACTACAGACATAACTGATGGCCACATTATGCTTTTAGGCTTTAGCTTATTCACAAGTGATTCATCATCACCTTGCTTCATATCTTGCAATAAGCTGATCTCAAGTTCTTTTTTTAGAGCATCGAATTCAGGCTGATCAAGTAGATCTTCCTGCAGTTCTTTCTCTAAAACCGAGAGACGTTCATTAAATAATTCAAGGTTGGTATCTTTACGAACACCCGCTTCTTCAGCTCTGAGCATACGCTGCTGGCGGAAGTGTGGGACCCAAATCAGCGCTAGGCTGACCAACAGAAATGAGGCTATTAAAATCCAGAATGTGGTCATTATGTCTATTTCACTTTCGTTTGCGAAAAAGCGGATTCACCGCTGAACTAGGTATAAGATTATACGTAAAGATTATTCATTGAACAGTAATATAACCTTAAAAGCTCATAGTTGAGTACTTGTTCACAGATTGATTCTATTTGTAAATTTTCTTGAAACTTACGGGAACTTTGCCAGTCAGACTTTAAAATTTCGCCAAATTTGCTTGGTTTTTAGCGAAATGTGACGTGCATTTGTTTATGTGTGTTTGTTAATAAGATAGGTGAAGAATGCGACAAGTCACCCATATTTGTACGAAATAGGCAGACATTAACAATAGCAAATACTAAACTGAGCTAAAATTTGTACCTTTTAGTAGTGTTAACTGCAAACACGTATGTAATGATTAAGTGAACGCTTAACCATGCATGATTTAGGACTGAGGAAAACCCATGATCCCAGAATTAGGACACTTTTCGCTGATTATCGGCCTGGCTTTTGCCATGCTGTTAGCCATCGTCCCTTTAGTAGGTGTAGCTCGTAAAGACCAATACCTAGTGCGCTATGCTTGGCCACTTAGTTACGGTATGTTCTTCTTTATTTTCTTATCTGTTGTCGCGCTAGGTTATAGCTTTGCGGTCGATGACTTCTCTGTTGCTTATGTCGCACATCACTCTAACTCTGAATTGCCAATCTTCTTTAAGATTGCCGCGGTATGGGGTGGTCACGAAGGCTCTTTGCTATTTTGGGTATTCTCATTAGCAGCATGGGCAGCTTCAGTTGCACTATTTAGTAAGGGATTAGAAGAAGTCTTTACTGCGCGAGTTCTTGCAGTATTGGCAATGATTCTAATCGGCTTCACTTTATTCATGGTGCTTACCTCTAGTCCTTTTGAGCGCTTATTCCCTGTTCCTATGGAAGGCCGAGATCTTAACCCAATGTTGCAAGACGTTGGTTTGATTTTCCATCCTCCAATGCTTTACCTAGGCTATGTAGGCTTCTCTGTAAGCTTTGCATTTGCTATCGCAGCATTGATGAGTGGTCGTCTTGACTCTGCATGGGCTCGTTGGAGCCGTCCTTGGACATTAGCTGCTTGGGTATTCCTAACTGGTGGTATCTCATTAGGTTCTTGGTGGGCATATTACGAATTAGGCTGGGGTGGCTGGTGGTTCTGGGATCCAGTTGAAAACGCTTCATTCATGCCTTGGTTGATCGGTACTGCACTGGTTCACTCGTTGATTGTTACAGAGAAGCGTGGTGCGTTCCGTAACTGGACTGTATTACTATCAATCTTTGCATTCTCACTGAGTCTGCTAGGTACCTTCATCGTACGTTCTGGTGTACTAACATCGGTACACTCATTCGCGGCAGACCCTAGCCGTGGTATGTTTATTCTATTGCTTCTCGGTTTAGCTATTGGTGGTTCTCTAACCTTGTTCGCCTTTAGAGCAAGTGAGATGAGTAGCCCTGCACGTTTCGAGCTTAAATCGAAAGAAACTATGCTGCTAGTATGTAACCTGTTACTAACAGTTGCGTGTGGCACAGTATTGCTAGGTACTTTATACCCACTTCTAATCGATGCATTAGGTATGGGTAAGATTTCTGTAGGACCTCCATACTTCAACGCAGTATTCGTACCAATTGTATTGGTGCTATTTTGCTTCATGGGTATTGGTCCAATTATTCGCTGGAAGAAATCTAAAGCCGGCGAGCTTAAGCGTCAGGTTATCGTCCCAGCAGTAATTGCTGCAGTTGTTGGTTTAGCTGCTCCTTTCATAGCTGGCGGTGAGTTTAACGTTTGGGTTGTATGTGGTATCGCAACAGCTGTATGGGTCACTTTGATGACATTCCGTGCAGCATACAACATCGTTAAGACTAAAGATGGCACTGTCGATATGACGCGTTTGGGTCGTAGCCAATTAGGCATGATCATCGCTCACTTAGGTATTGCAGTTTCAGTTGTTGGTGCCACAATGGTGTCTAACTACTCATTAGAGAAGAGTGTCCGTATGGGCCCTGGTATCTCTCATGAGCTAGCAGGTTATACCTTTAACTATGTTGAAACTAAAAACGTAGTAGGTCCTAACTACACCGCACAGCAAGGTCAAATCGAAGTTTACCAAGGTGATGATTATGTTACCTTACTAAGACCTGATCGTCGTCAGTACAATGTTCGCACAATGGACATGACTGAAGCGGGTATCGATTGGGGTCTATTCCGTGACCTTTACGTAACAATGGGCGACCCAATTAGTCGTACAGAATATGCTGTACGTATTAACTACAAGCCTTTCGTTCGCTGGATTTGGTTCGGTTCTATTTTCATGATGGTTGGTGGCTTCTTCGCTGCTTCAGATAAGCGTTACCGCGCTAAAGCTGTAAGCACTGTAAAGAAAGCGACTAGTAAGTTAGCAACGGCTTAATTGGAATAGCTCAGTATGAAAAAGCTAGTATTATTTATTCCACTCGTCGTGTTTTTAGGTATGGGAGTGTTCCTTTATAAGGGACTCTTCCTTAACCCTCAAAAACTCGATTCAGCGTTAGAAGGAAAGCCGATCCCGGCTTTCCAGTTAGAAGTGTTGGAGTCAGGGGATACCGTGACTAATGAAACACTGAAAGGTAAGGTTGGTTTATTGAACGTGTGGGCGACATGGTGTCCTTCATGTAAATATGAGCATCCATTCCTAATGACACTAGCGCGTAAAGATATTTTACCTATTTATGGTATTAACTATCGCGATGAACGAGCGTTGGCCATCCGAGAGTTGAGTCGCGAAGGTAACCCTTACGCGATCAATATTTTCGATCATGACGGACGCCTTGGTTTAGATTTAGGAGTTTATGGTGCGCCAGAAAGCTTCCTTGTCGATCATAAAGGGGTCATTCGTTACCGTTACGCGGGTCCTATCGATCGCAACGTATGGAAAGAAACCCTTTATCCAATGGTGCAACAGCTACAAGCTGAAGCAGCTAAGGACGGTGCATCATGATTAAGTCGCTAATGAAAGGCTTTACTGCAGCAGTTTTACTAATGAGCATGGCATTTTTTGCTAATGCAACACCAGTAGATACATATCAGTTTAAGTCTGTTGATAACCAAAAGCGTGCGCTAGAGTTAGCTCACTCTCTACGTTGTCCGCAATGTCAGAACCAAAACCTAATTGACTCTAACTCTCCGGTTGCTCAAGACTTACGTCTGGAAGTGTACCAGATGGTAGATGAAGGTAAGGCTGATAACGAAATTGTTGAGTTTATGACAAGCCGTTATGGTGAATTCGTTCTATATAAGCCAAGAATGGAAGCAAAGACTTATGTTCTTTGGTTAGGACCATTCGCATTATTGTTATTTGGTGGTGTGATTGGTTTCTTCTTTATTCGTAAACAGCGTATTGCTGAGGCGAATAACCAAGATCTGAGTAATGAAGATCAGCAAGAATTGGATCGTCTTTTAAAGAGAGACGCAAAATGAGATCGATCTTAGTGGGCTTTGTTGCTGCAACTATGTTGTTAGCTGGTGGCGCGCAAGCTTATCCAGGAATGGAAAAGCAAGAAAAGACTCAAGTGCAATCAAGTGTCGATCTAATCAGCGTTTTACCTAAACCATTTCCGATTGAAGCTGTACCATTTAAAGATAGTAAAGGTGCTGCTGTAGACTTTAGCCAATATAAAGGCAAAGTGATCATGGTAAACATGTGGGCCACTTGGTGTCCTCCATGTGTAAGAGAATTACCGGCGATCAGCCGCTTCTCTGCCAAGATCGGATCGAATGAGTTTGAAGTATTGCCAGTATCTATCGATCTAGAAGGTAATAAGCAGGTAGAGCCATTCCTAAAGTCATTAGGTATGGAAGATTTCAATACTTATTATGATAAAGAGCAAAAGCTTGGTCAGGTATTTCCATTGGATACCATCCCAGCAACTTTCATTCTTAATAGAGAAGGGGAGTTAATTGCTTTTGTTCGTACCTTTGTAGATTGGGATGACGATAAAGCGGTAACACTTATAAAAGGTTTTCTTGCTCAAACTGCAGAAGCAGAGCAAGTGGGTGACCAAGCTGATTAGAGATAACAGCATTTATACTTAAAAAAGGGGCTTTTAGCCCCTTTTTTGTACGTATCGTTTGATAACTATTCGTTTGATTCGAAAAAGCTAATTTTATTGAAAACAGCCCTTGCGCTACTCTGAGATATCCCTATAATGCGCATCCACTGACACGGCACAGCAGGCTAACTACCCAGCGTAAACGCTAGATAGAACGGGACTTGCAGCGCAATCAGTACTTCTTTTAAGTAAGAGGTGAGGTTCGAAAATCGAAAGAGATTTGAACCAGGTGACAATCGCTTTAGAAGCTCAATTAGATGTGACTTGTATAAAGAATCATCGCTTGAAAAACTTCTTAAAATAAGCGCTTGACGCCAACACTAGGAAGTGTAGAATACGCCTC
>NZ_JBFRNX010000010.1:0-6795 GCF_041471165.1 Shewanella sp. 10N.261.52.F9 | reverse complement strand
CAGTTTTCATTGAAAACACTCTAAACATTAAGGAAGTTGAAGTGATTTTCCATCCTGAGAAAACAGAGATAGATTCAGATGAGCACTGATCTAAAAAAAGAACTCATGGAGTTAATCCATAGCGATGCAGTTGTAGATTCCCCAGAGGGAGTTTCGTGGATAGCAAAGGCCGCAAATACTCTTTGGAAAGACAAACTAGAAGCTGGGCAAGTATGGGAATATACGGCTGAGAATGGATTTAAAAAAGTTTGGGTTAACTAGTGAAAGGTGGACGAGTACCGAGTTAAACAACAGCCTTCAAAACTACCGTTCCTTCCTCGATAAGCGCCAGCATTTCAGCATGCATCGGATTACTATTATCTAAATCGAAAGGCCACATTCTGACATGTACGCTCGCTTGGGTATCACACCGTTTAATTTTCTCTTTTGAATATAAAAGTTCCCCGTCCGTTCTATGCCTATCAACAAAGAAACAAATACCCGTTTCCCAAGGCTTAACCCGATTCGCTTTATTCTTTCGCTTCACTTTTTAATCACCGGTTCTGTTCTAAAAATAATGTGCTGCCCTTTATCTTTTAAAGAGCGCTGAAAAACAGCTTCAGACTCGACTGCAGAGTAATTTTTATCAATCATATCTGTATCGTCTAGGTGCAAAATAAGCGCCTTAATCGTATCCCTGTATTTCTCTGGAACACGCATCACTACGGTACTTTCATATTTTGTTTTTCGTCCTGCACCTGGACGGCTACCGCCATGCTGTTTCTTTTCCATCTCAAACACCTTGATTAAGTTACACAATCAAGTTAATTTGTTTACGTTACAATATCAAGATATTTTAATATTGAAATATTCCGCCATCAGAGGATGAAACTATGTATTTCTGGATCGTATTAGGCGCACTCTTTATCAGCGTAGCCTCCGTAGGCATGGTCTACTGGTATGCAAGCCATCAAGCAGCCAAAGAAGATCAGCTTCCTAAGTAAGTTGCCGTCACCTGCAATCTTCCATGCCCCAATTCACGGGTAATAATGGCTCTAGCCTCTTTGTCTGCAATTTGTAACTCTGCAGATAATTCCCGTACCGACACTCCAGAGACAGCGGGACACTCTATTCCCGTCAACTCAAAATAACGTTGGTGAGCGTAACTATGGCGTAGACCATGCGCCCCTTCTAAGCCGATTTTAATACAAGTATTTTCGTAGCGTTTCATCTGCTCGACATACATTCGCTGCACTGGAATTAACGAACGGCCATGCGCTAATGCTTTCGCTTCTTCCAATAATTCGCGCTGCGCCTCGTTTAAAATTGGGATCGTGCGATCTCGACCGCCTTTACACCAAGAGGCATCTAGCACTAAATGATCGCCGCGGTCTGCTTTTTCAGGCTGGATTTTCATTGCTTCCTCACGCCTTAAACCAAACGCCACCTGCAGTTTAAGCGACATTTTTACATGCTGATCGGTTATCGAATTTAACTGCTTTTGAGAAAGTGTTTTCCCCTTATTTTCATTGGTTACATATATGCGTTTCTCAATCCCTAAAGCCGCATTCGAAGCTGGCACAATCCCCTTCTTACCGATCTTTTCAGCCAGCCAGCGAATGTGCGTCATGCGATTTTTAACCGTACCTAGTGAGAGTCCATCGGACTGCCATTTTTGAAGCAGTGCATCGATGTGCTTAGGCTTAAGCGCTTTTAGCTCCAACCCTCTGTAACCTAGTTCCAAGAGCTGTTTATCCACTAATCTAACTGTTTTAAAGCGCTCTGTTTTTGTCGCAAAAGAGCTGGGGTTGTGTTGTCTCAATATTTTTTTTGCTTGGAAAAAGAAATTAGTCGCCATACTGCGCCTTGAATAAGTTACAAAATCAAAAGATAAAAGTATGGAAATGCGCCCACGCAGGGCGCATTGATCTAAATAAAGGAGTTCTCTGTGGGCTAACAACACGACGACCACGTTGCACTTGCGGCCATTTCGGAATTCAGTTCAGTGTTAATGCTCGTTCTAACTGCCGATACAGAAAGAACCCACTAATTACGAGTGGTATTGAGCTTGTGTTGTTACGGGCTAATGCCCAGATGGTGCGACTCTGTGGAGTTCCGCCAACCAAATATAATGACCCTAAAACCCTGTTGGGTTCGGAGATAAAATGTATATCGTTTGATTTGAAATATTGAAGCATCGAGTGATGCGATAGGAGAAATTTCAATCTACCCCAATCCAGTCACTAGAGCAATAAGAAACTCAAGTGATACAAATTACTTGTAAACAAATATAGGTAAAGATCAATTATATCAATCAATTAATTGCAAGGTGCAGATTTATACAATACTGTCGAAACCGACCACATATTGAGTGGCCGTCAATACCATAATCAAGAAAAAATAATTTATATCGTAAAATTTAAACGGAAAAAAAATATGAAACATTTATGGTGTCTACTAGGTGTATTTATTGCGTTATCAGCGCCAACTGTGGCTACAGCTACAGCTAAAAATAATAATGAAAACTTTATTTTACACTGCAAGGTTTGGAACCCAGGTAAACATGAAAAGAAAAGTTCATACATAATAGAAGTTTCACCATCAGAAATATCAATAGCCAACCACTATGAGCCTGGAATGAAGCCATATACATCTGTATATGAAACAATCCTGATCCAGAAAACTCTTTATTCTCTAGAAGGTAATCCTCTATACAATTATTTTGGAGTTCAAAAACGTAATGATACAGGGAAGGTACGAGCTTATATTTCATTGAAAAAAAACCATACAAGTTCAGAATGGATGCTGGGTAGCGCAACGTTAGGCTATGAAAACAACTTGGAGTATATGGAGTTTGTTCATCATAAAAATTTAACCTGTCAAAAAGAATCTTTATAAATACAAGGTTACCGTCATAACGCTTCTAAAATGCAAAAAAAGCCAACATACCCCGCATAAGGAACAGCAACGGGGTAGTGTCACTCCCTTAAAATGGAGTGACACTACCCCTAACGTTGGCTTTCTTTGATTTAGTAACAATTTCAAGATTGAAAGATACGTAATCGATGTATTTTGCTACTATCGAATAAAAAGGAAGCACTATGAGCACATCACAAATTGCTGTTATTGTAATTCTTATTACTGGTTTTTTTATTGGTCGGTATTTGTATGTACGGCTACCAAGCTACAAAGAAGAAGACTAGAAACACCACTTTGCAACTGTCGATAGACTACGCTAATCGATAGTTGCTCAGAGGCTCTAAAATGCGTTTTAAGCGCTTTTTACTTTAAAACCACACATCCATACCAAATTTATTGCTTTGCGGTCTTAAATTGCGATTTAGGCCGTTTAAAATCGATTTTGACTTCTCTTTCTGCCAGACAGTCGCGTAGCGACCAGCGCCGCAGGCAAACGCTCTTTACAGAAACAACTGAGGCAAAACGGTCGGAGACAAACGTCACTTCCAGGTCTGCTTGTTTTCGGCTCTGGCGTCAGCCAGAAAGTGCCGATTCCTTATTTTTATGTTTATCCACAGGCGTAGCTCTTTTTAATCTTTCTTGTTTATTATCTTTCTTGTTTTTAGCACCTCTGAAAGCCTTGGTGTCAGCAGGCTACAGCACTTAAAGGAGGAGGGATTCGCAGTAATCCAGCATTTAAAGGAGGAGGGATTCGCAGTAATCCAGCATTTAAAGGAGGAGAGATTCGCAGTCTCGTCCACAACCATAGGAGGAATAGTTTGACTCTACTTCTCCCTTGTGTAAAGTGGAGAAGTTTTCAACATCATCCCTACTTAATATGAATAACCTGTCAGTCACGAAATCAAACACATTAATTGATGCGAGTTATAAGCTAAACGTTCAAGCACAAAAGCTAGTCTTAGCCTGTTTAGGTAAAGTTGACTCACGTAAAGAAATCCCCAAAGAGATGACAATAACCGCCCTAGAGTTCTCGGAGTTAATGGGAATACCTAACGCTCATAGAGAACTTTACCTGGCAACAGATGCGCTATATGAATCAACGATATCCCTTAGGGAAGGGAATAATGATATAGAGCTTCGTTGGATACAAAGAAAGTCAAAAAAGATAAAAGGTCTGGGTAGCGTTACCATCACTTGGTCTGATGAAGTTTTAAAATACATCAGCACTCTTCAAAGTAGGTTTACGAGTTACAAATTAAGACATATTGCAGAACTCCAATCATCTCATTCTATAAGGCTCTACGAGCTTCTTATGAGATTCAATAGCACCGGAGAAAGAATTATTAGCCTAAAGGACTTTAAATCATCTCTAGGTTTATCAAGCAAATATCCATTATTTAAAGATTTAAATAAATGGGTAATAAAGCCAGCAGTGAGCGAGTTAAATCAACGTAGTGATCTCATCATAGAGCTAGAAACAATAAAGAAGGGAAGAACAGTTACAGCGCTATCATTTACCTTCAAACAAAACAAACAACTGAAATTAGACGTATAATCAATGCAACACAACGCAATACTGCACCTCTAGGTGCTGAAATATCGGTGCAACATGGCAAAGCTAAACCTATCCCAAGCAGCAAGGATCACAGGAAAAAATAGAACGACAATATGGAGGCACATCAAGTCTGGCAAGCTTTCCTGTCAGAAAGATAGAGATGGAATGCCTACAGTTGACACTTCGGAGTTAATTAGGGTTTACGGTACGCTGCGACTTGAAGCAACACCTAATGAAGATAAAAAGCAACACCAAGCAACACCAAGTTACGACGACCTGGTTGAAGTAATAAAAGCGCTAAGAGATGAACAGAAATTGATGCGAGATGAATTAAATAAATTAACTCATCGATTAACATTTTCCGAGCCAAAGGAAGATATACCAGAAAATGATCCAGACTGGCCCGAAACAATAAAAACTATTGAAGACATTACATTGCGCACCCAAATAAGAGCGAAGTACAGTAATTAAGGATACAGCTTCCTTTTATGGATAACCCTCAAGATACTAACTCTTTCCCTTTCATCATCAACATCGTAAAAGATGAAATAAGGAATTTCAGTCATAATAAGCCTTCGCCCCATCCCTTCCCACGCCTTACCGATAAAAGGGTGCTCTGATAACAAACTAGCAGCAGTGGTAAATTTTTCATCTGTAGCAGATGCAACAGCATCCCCTGCTTCACTGAAAAGAAACTCCATAACCTCTAGTCGATCATCAACCGCGTCCATTTCCCAGACAACTGTATACCCCATACACAAACTCCCTCGCTAGGACTGTAACGCAAAAATAATTGAATCGTTCTCAATAACTAAACAGGCTTCATCAACATCCATTTTAACAGGCAGGTTTGCTCGCTCTGCAGTAAGCCGAGAGTGGCCCTCTTTCAAAGTATACCGAATCAAACCGGTAGGCCCATCGACCTTCCCCGAAATCGTAAATCCATCATTCGATTTCTTTACCATCCATAAATTTGAATCCCCATCAAATAGAACGTCAACTTTACTTCCAATGCTAAGCCCCACCTTAGATAGCAACTTAACATCAACTCTTATTGATAACTCTTCACTCTTCGTCGATGGTTTGTAAGACTGAGAAACGACAATAATAGCGCTACTCCCTCTCCGTCCCGCGACCCGACTCTTTTTTAACTGACTCTCAAACGCCATAAATAGCTCCTCATCATTAACACTCGCCCACCTTACAATATATATGATAAAGCAAACTCACCACAAAGTCAATCCCTAAGCAATCTCAACCTGATCGATCAACAAACCTCACACCGATCGATCAACGCGCTAAATCAATAGCGCAATAATGAGATTACATAATCAATTTAAAATCTCAAAAAATACAAACGTAATCACTTTCAAGTTAGTGCAATTATTTTCAAAAATCGTAAACCACTGATAAGCAAAACAAAAAATACGCAAAAACTGAATATATAAACAGTATAAATAAATTATGATTTAAAATTTTAAATTACACGTGCTCACAATTGTGCTAACATTAAGCTATAAAAACAAGAAACGAATTTATTGTTGTTAGAGGCAGACCACATGGAAGCACGCGTACAATTCCGCATAAATGAGGAAACCAAAAAGCTTGCTCAACGCTCGGCAGAACGTAAAGGTATGACACTTAGTGATGCTTATAGAGGCTTGACCGAAGAGTTAGCTAGAGAGCAAGAGGCAATTGATGCTCAAGAATCTTGGCTTATTAAAGAAATAGATAAAGCTTACGAAAAGCTGTCATCTGGAAAAGCAGAGTTCATTTCCAATGATGCAACCAATGCGATTATGCAGCGAAAACTAAATAAACTTAGAGCTCGATAAAAAAGCCCGCATTAGCGGGCTTTTTTATAAGCGCCCAATGACCATTATGTTAAATAGCGTAGAAAACCCAAAAATTTACTAGCTTCATAATGAAAAGCACTCCAACCACTTATTTTGAGTAATATTGCCACCTTAATAACGACCTATTAAGCTTGAAAGTTCACAACCAAATTAATGCAGAAATCGTTCCTCCAGATCGACATATTGATTTCACGCAAAAACGTAGTAGAACGCACCATTATCATAAGAAAACCTTATTGTTGGAACTTGAAATAGTTACACAATCAAGCAAAAAAAAGGGGGGGGGTATGTCAAATAAGGGTGCAGAAATTCATATCAGTTCAGAAAAAGATTTGAAACGAGCATTATCCAGAATTGAAGAGCTTTGGCATTCTCAAAAAGGTACAAAAGAAGGTGAAGAATTAGAGAGGCTGATTACTGCTGTAAGTAACTATGAAGAACGTCAGATTTTTCACTGAAAACACTCTAAACCAGTTTTCATTGAAA
>NZ_JBFRNX010000009.1:0-115923 GCF_041471165.1 Shewanella sp. 10N.261.52.F9 | reverse complement strand
CGCCTTAGACGCTTAGGTCGTTTGGCTGAGGAGGCGTATTCTACACTTCCTAGTGTCGGCGTCAAGCGCTTATTTTAAGAAGTTTTTCAAGCGATGATTCTTTGTTCAAGTCACATCAAATTGAGCTTCTAAAGCGATTGTCACCTGAGACTAATTTCCGTAGAAGTTAATCTCTCTAACTCCGTGTGCTTGGCTAGTTGCCTGCTTCACCGTGTCAGTGGGGTCGCATTATAGGGAGATTCAAAAAGAGCGCAAGTGCTTTTTATCAAATAAATGTTCGCCTGCTGAACTTTTCAACAAAGCTCGGTTTTTAGCTTATTTATCCTACTTTTTATGGCTAAAACAGCAGCAACTTTATGCTAGGTTATAGATAAAGTTCATTTTTTCAGCAACACACTAGTCTATTGGCTAATAATTCATTACCATATGGCAGGTTATTAACAGTTAGTTATCAATTCATTTATTCTTTAGAGATTATATTTATGCAGAAGTCATTCTTGATCGTCTTGGCCGTAGCCATTATAGGTGCACTCGCTATTTTTCAAATTGCACCGGATCTAAACGGCGCCATTGCTTTCTTTACTGGTGCTATCATCGCGAGCGTTATTTTTTCTCTTCAATCTAAAACGCCTGCTTCTACAACTAACAGCAACGAACCATATAGCGGTCCGACCATGACACTATATGTAGGTAATCTTCCTTATCGTGTACACGAAGGTGAAGTAAAGGCGCTATTTGGTGAGTTTGGCCCAGTAAACTCTGTACGTTTAGTTAGAGATCGCAAGACTGGTCGTCGTAAGGGCTTTGGATTTATTGAAATGTCAGAAGCTGGCGCTAAGAAAGCCATGGCTAAACTGAATGAGTTCGACTTCCAAGAAAGAACATTAAAAGTGCGCGAAGCTAAATCGCAAGATTCAGATAAAAGTGACAACGCATAATAGTGATGTATAGCTAACCTTGATTAGCTGAAGATCGTGACACTATAGTAGTGAAGCCTTTTTCAGCTAGTCGGGTTGTTAACCCTTCATTGATCCCCTCTGTAGTGTAAATAGCTGACCAATGCTTTTGTTGCTGAGTGCTTGCTGTACTTCCTAGTTGTTCCAACAAAAAGCACACTCGCTGCGCAACCGCTTTACCTGAATCCAATAGTGTTACTCCTTGCCCTAATACTTGCTGTATTTCTTTAGCAACGATTGGAAAATGGGTGCAACCGAGTACCAGCGTATCAAGGTTGGTTAATTGGATTGGCTTGAGCTGTTTAGCGAGATTAACTAAATCGATCTCTTCACCTGCTAATTTGGCCTCCGCGAGCATCACTAACTCAGAAGAACCAAACAACTCAACCTTACAACCTTCAGCGAATTGCTCAATCAGCTCTCTAGTGTAAGAGCGTTTTATTGTGCCCGGTGTTGCTAGCAATCCTATATGGCGCGCTTTTGATAATTGTGCGGCAGGCTTTATTGCTGGTACCACGCCAACAATAGGTATAGATAGTCGCTCTCTTAATGCAGGTAACACCAAAGTGCTAGCAGAATTACAAGCCACAACGACCATGCAGGCATTAGTTCGCGCGACTTGTTCACATATTAGCTCAACACAACCTTCAACTAATACTGACTCTTCCAGCTCACCATAAGGTAGACGAGCATTGTCAAATAGATAGCAGTAACTTTGGCCTGGTAGTGCTTTTCTGATTTCATCGAATATAGATAGACCACCAATACCCGAATCAAAAATTAGAATAGGTCCCGACAAAAGTATTCTCCGCGATAAGATAAAATGACATCAGTTTGTATATAAGGTGCGCGCTCAAATATACGATCGAGCAGCAGGATTAACTATATTGCTTTAGAATTTTCCCACAAGCTAGGTAAAATCGGAAGCGAGAAACTGGACATCCCAGCTATCTAGTATAATATTCCGCCCCTAATTTAATGCCTACGGTGATCAAGATATGAATTTAGCAGCAATGGATCCTACAACCTATGATGTGCAGCTCGAAGCAAAGCGCGTCAAGTTAACTCAGTTATTTGCTGATTTTGACACTCCAGAGCTTGAAGCATTTAGCTCAGAGCCTGCTAATTACCGTATGCGTGCTGAATTTCGTGTTTGGCATGAAGGCGAAGATCTTTACTACTATATGTTCGATAAAGAGCTAAATAGCAAAGTTCGCTGCGATCAGTTTCTGCCTGCCAGTGAACTGATCAATAAAATGATGCCTGCTTTAGTTGAACTATTAAAGCCAAACACCATTTTACGCCATCGTTTATTCCAGATTGATTTCTTATCAACCCTAAGTGGCGAGATCTTAGTATCACTGCTTTACCATAAACAACTTGATAGCGAGTGGGAGCAACAAGCTAAAATCCTCAAGCAAACATTAAGCACTCAGTTTAATATGAATTTGATTGGCCGTGCTCGTAAGCAAAAAATCATTTTAGATAAAGACTTTGTGGTTGAGTCACTTAATGTTGCCGGCAAGCAGTTGCAATACCACCAGATTGAAAATAGCTTTACTCAACCTAACGGTAAAGTGTCAGTTAAGATGCTTGAATGGGCTATTGATGTCACCAAAAATAGCACTGGTGATTTACTAGAGCTTTACTGCGGTAACGGTAACTTCTCTATTGCATTGGCACAAAACTTTGACCGTGTATTAGCAACTGAACTTGCTAAACCTTCTGTTGAGTCTGCCCAGTACAACATTAAAGTTAACCAAGTAGACAACTTGCAGATCATTCGCATGTCAGCTGAAGATTTCACTGAAGCGATGGCGAAAAAACGTAGCTTTAGACGTTTAGAAGGTATCGATTTAGATAGCTATAACTGTAATACCATTTTCGTCGATCCACCTCGCGCTGGATTAGACGCAGACACAGTAAAGTTGGTACAAGGTTATGAGCGTATCGTTTACATCTCTTGTAACCCGCATACCTTGATCGACAATTTAGCCGAACTAAGCAAAACTCATAACATCACTCGTTTTGCATTATTTGATCAGTTCCCATATACCGACCATATGGAGTCTGGTGTATTTCTTGAAAAGAAATAAGCTTCCAGTCCCACAAAAAAACGGCATCCTTTAGGATGCCGTTTTTCGTTTAATCATTCGATTACTTCTGCTCTTTTTTATGCTGTAAGGCCTCAGCGCCTTTAGCAATCATATGCAGCTGGATAACTAAACGATCCGCCAGAATTTTACGATCCGCGCGTTTCATATCCAGTGCTGCAGCACCTGCGTTAAACACCAATGTCACTAACGCCTCAGCTTGTGCGTGAGCTAACTCGGGAGCACGATTAGCCGTCGCTTCGGTATAATGTGCTAATTCAGAAATAAAGTGCTCGATTTCACGAGCTACTGCGCCCCTAAAAGGTGCAGATGTTCCTGAACGCTCATGTAATAAAATACGGAAAACGTTTGGGTTCGATTCAAGAACTTCCATAAAGGTTTCAACAGAAATACGAATAACACTACCGCCCGCTTCAGCACGTTGACGCCCTTTACGCATCATTTGTCTAAGCGTTAAACCACCTTCATCCACCATGGTTAAGCCCAGCTCATTCATATCTTTAAAATGGCGATAGAAAGAAGTGGGAGCAATATTGGCTTCACGTGCAACTTCACGCAAACTCAGGCTAGAAAAGCTACGTTCAGCGCTTAATTGACTAAATGCCGCATCGACAAGTGCCCGCCGCGTTTTCTCTTTTTGTTGTGCTCTAATGCCCATCTTGAACCTACTTACAAAAATTATTCCTTGAATAATACCGCTTTTTAACACAAAACGCAGCATCAACAAACTTGACCAAGATCACTATCCAAGTTAAATTAGCGTACAGATGTACGCTCAGCGAGAGATAGAACTATAATGAAAAAACCTCCAATCATCTGGATGAATGTGAGTCTGTTCACCATCACATTTGCCTCTGCCGTCATATTAGTGCCTTGGTACGGAATAGCCTATGGATTTGAAGCTATCGAATGGCTAGCCTTTGTTGTGCTCGCTTTTGCTAGCGGCCTATCTATTACCGGTGGTTACCACAGATTGTGGTCTCACCGTACCTATAAAGCCCACGCTTCAATCAGATTCCTATACGCTCTTGGCGGCGCCCTAGCCCTGCAAAACAGTGCGCTACACTGGTCTTCTGATCATCGAGTTCACCATAAACATGTTGATAATAACGACAAAGATCCTTACTCAGCCAAGATGGGATTTTGGTACAGCCATATAGGCTGGATGCTGCGCGAATATCAATCCCAGCGTTACCATGATTATAAAAACGTGCGTGATCTACAGAACGATAAAATCGTCATGTGGCAACACAAGTATTACCTTCCACTATTGCTGCTTATGAACTTTGGCCTACCAATACTATTGGGCTGGTTAAATGGCGACATTCTCGGCATGCTACTGTTAGCCGGATTGTTACGCTTAGTTGTCGTGCATCACTGCACCTTCTTTATCAATTCTTTAGCGCATATCTGGGGCTCACAGCCTTATACAGATAAAAATACCGCTCGCGATAATGGCTTCTTAGCACTGTTAACCTATGGCGAGGGCTATCATAATTACCATCATATTTTTGAAAATGACTACCGCAATGGTATTCACTGGTGGCAATACGACCCAACTAAGTGGCTAATTGATGGTTTAGCATTAGCGGGGCTAGCTGATAACCGCCGCATAGTGCCACAAGAACGTATTGAACATGCGCGCCTGCAAATGCAACTTAAGCGCACACAAAATAAAGTGGCACACTTACCTAATAGCGAAGAGATAATCGACAAGCTTCAAGCTGAGTATGAGATGCTTAAAACGCATCTTGCTGACTATTACGCCGCTAAAAAAGCCTTGATCGAAGCTAAGCGACAACAACTTGCTGATAAGCATCTACTTAGCCAAGTTAAAGAGTTAAAACAGCGCTTTAAGCAACAACAAAAAAGCTGGCACAGTCTTACTGCAAGCTTTGGTTAATAACCAGCATTAATACCTATCAAAACAGCCGCTCACTAGAGCGGCTTTTTATTTGCGGGCCAAAAAAGCCCGATTAGGTTAATTATTCTCTGCAGGATAAGCCTCAAGTCTCAACTTGTACTTGCGGTTGATTGAAGTCACTGGGGTATGGGTCTATTATGATCGGCTACTTACCTTTTTAGGGCGATTTAAGCTCATGTCAGATTCAGAAATCAAACTTACCGAATATAGTCACGGTGCGGGCTGCGGCTGCAAAATTTCACCAAAAGTGCTGGGCACGATTCTTGCCACCCAGTTACCCGTTTTTGATGATCCGAATCTGCTAGTAGGTAACCAGACTCGCGATGATGCTGCGGTTTATAAGCTAAACGAAACCACAGGTATTATCAGCACCACTGACTTTTTCATGCCGATAGTAGATGATCCATTTACCTTTGGTCGCATTGCAGCCACTAACGCGATTAGCGATATCTACGCCATGGGTGGTACACCTATGATGGCGATTGCGATTTTAGGCTGGCCGGTAAATAAACTGCCAGCAGAAGTGGCACAGCAAGTGGTTGATGGCGGTCGTAAAGCCTGTGCCGATGCAGGTATTATGCTAGCCGGTGGCCACAGTATTGATTCGCCAGAGCCAATCTTTGGTTTGGCCGTTACTGGACAAATTCCATTAGAAGAGCTCAAGCAAAACGATACCGCTAAAGCTGGCGACAAACTTTACCTAACTAAGCCGCTGGGGATTGGCATTTTAACCACAGCACAAAAACAGAAAAAGCTTGCCGATGCAGATCTAAACACAGCAGCTGAAGCCATGTGCCAATTGAACATTCTCGGCCCTAAAATCGCTAAGATCCCCCAAGTTAACGCATTAACTGACGTAACGGGATTCGGCCTAGCGGGTCATTTACTTGAAATGTGCCACGGTGCCGACCTTAGTGCTAAAATTGATGTGAGCTTACTGCCATTGCTGCCAAACGCACGTCACTACCTAGAATTAGGCTGTATCCCTGGTGGCACCCATAGAAACTTCGACAGTTACGGTGAGCACTTACCAACATTAACAGAAGAGCAAAAAGCGATTATTTGTGATCCACAAACCAGCGGTGGTCTACTCATTGCGGTAGCTGAAGAAGGCGAAGCTACACTTACCACTCTGCTAACTGAAAATGGTATTGAACCTATCTGTATTGGTCAGCTAATTGAAAACAATGCGGGTAAAACCGTGGAGCTGATTTAATGTCACTCAATAAAGTGCGCGCAAGCGAATATCGCCGCATTCTCGTTAGCGATCATCCCATTATGGATGCCCGCGCGCCTGTCGAGTTTGACAAAGGAGCCTTCCCAGCCAGCGTTAATCATCCCCTTATGGAAGATGAAGAGCGCCGTTTAGTTGGCACCTGCTATAAAGAACAAGGCCAACAAGCCGCTATCGAACTGGGGCACTCCCTTGTTCATGGCGATGTAAAACAGCAAAGAATCGCTGCTTGGGTTAAGTTTTTTAGCGAAAACCCTGACGGTTACATTTATTGTTTTCGTGGCGGTTTGCGCTCTCAGCTAACCCAGCAATGGATTAAAGAAGCCGGCTTAGATATCCCTTTTATCGAAGGTGGCTACAAGGCAATGCGTCAGTTTCTAATTGAAACTATTGACGCTGCACCGAGTGTAAAGCCTATGCTGATCTTAAGCGGCATTACTGGTAGTGGTAAAACCGACTTTCTTCTCAAACGCAAAGAGGCGGTTGACCTTGAAGGACTTGCGCATCATCGAGGCTCTAGCTTTGGTCGCTACCATGAAGGGCAACCAAGCCAAATCAACTTTGAAAATGCACTCGCTGTTGCGCTATTAAAGCATCAAGACAGTGAAGCTAAACACTTGCTACTAGAAGATGAAAGCTACCTAATTGGCCGCTCAGCCCTGCCTCAAGCATTTTATGCTGGTATGCAGACTGCCAATGTATTGGTATTAGAAGAATCTTTAGACGCTCGCTTAGCGCGCCTGTTAAACGAATATGTACACAAAATGCATAGTGGTTATATTCAGAGATTAGGCGAAGAGCAAGGGTTTACCGCTTTTGCAGAATACCTAGCCCAAAGCATTACAGGAATTAAAAAGCGCCTTGGCAATAAGCAGCATGATGAGTTTCAAGCTATTATCACTAACGCCTTAGCTATCCAGCAAAGCCAAAATGATACCAGCGCACACTTAGAATGGATTGAATTGCTATTGGTCAAATACTACGACCCAATGTATCAATACCAAATCGATAAAAAGGCCGAACGAATTATCTTTAAAGGTGATCATCAGGCTATGCACCAATGGCTAGATAACCAATAAAGCATTTATTACCTCATTAACAGCTGGCAATTTTTACTAATTAGCCTGCTGTTAGTGGGCGTATTTCTAAAACTAATCGCTTTGCTCCATCAGCTTTAACTGACAGCTTGGTTGTGACACAAGTGTAGTCTTTTAGCTCTGCTTGAACCTGCTTTAACTGCACAGCACTGACGCAAATGACACTGTCGATATCAAGCTCTGCAGCCTCATAACTTTCAGTACTAGCATCCTTCGTTGTAGCATTATTATCTGTAGCATCGTCTACGCTGCTCGCCAAATAGCTAATGCACAATACTGCGCGACGATAAAAACGATTGAGACTCAGCCGTTGAATCATGCCCTCGGCAAAATGTACTGGGTGAGTAAAACTGCCGTAAAGTAACATCATGTCACTCCAACTTAGGTTATCAGTCACCACAATCAACTTAGCTTGCTTATGCAAAGCGTTAGGGTCGTCTAAGCTCACTTTATGTTTAAACCTACGGTAGTAATAACTGCTCATGCTCAACAGTAACTCAGGCCACCCCAACAACAGCCAACATAAAACCAGCACATTACCCACAGCTAAGAGTAAAAATAGTTGCTCAATTTGCCACTGAAAAACATTCAAAATAACCATGGCAAATACTGCTGATGTCACCATAAACAACGCATTGATAATATTATTGCTGGCAATCGCTTGGGCACACTCGCCACCTTTTGCCCGTGCCTGAATGTAGGTATACAAGGGCACTATAAATAAACCACCGCCTCCCCCTATCATAAACAGATCAAGCATCAGTCGATAATGGTCAGCTTCGGCAATAAAGCTTTGTAGATTATAAAGTGCTGCTAGCTCAGGTTTAGCAGGGATCGCAAAGTACAGGTCAATACCAAAGCCTGCCAACAAGGCTAAACCTAGCGGCATAATACCCAATTCAACTTGATGACAAGACAGCCGTTCACAAACAAAAGAGCCGGCAGCGATACCCACCGAAAACAGTAATAACAGCAAGGACACCACTGTAGGGTCAGCAGCGAAGGTAATACGTGCAAAATTAGGGAATTGCGTCAGATAAGTTGCACCGACAAACCAAAACCAACTAATGGCTAAAATCGCGACCCAAATACCCGGTGTGCGACGTGCCTTTTTAATATTGGCAAATGTTGCCCTAACAATAGAAAAGTGCGGTTTTTGCAGTGAATGGGCAGGAATGCTTGGAATAAACCAGCTTGTTAACGCTCCTATCAAAGCCAAGATAAATACACTGGCTGCCGCCCAATAAGTCGCATTGTCACTAGCAACTATCAATCCTGCAGAAATCGTTCCCGCTAAGATAGCCAGAAAGGTTCCCATCTCAACCCATGCATTACCCGACACGAGCTCACTGTTATCAAGTACTCTTGGCAACAAAGAATACTTTACCGGCCCAAAGTATGCCGACTGTACACCCATTAAAAATAACAGTAACAACATCACCATGTAGCTGTGACTAACAATCGCAAATACCGCGAACGACATGATCACTAACTCTAGTAATTTTAATCTGCGGATCAGTGCGGATTTATCAACATAGTCAGCAACTTGACCTGCATGGGCGGAAAACAGTAAGAAAGGTAAAATGAATAGACCTGCGGCCAAATTGACGAATAAATTAACGTCGATGGGAAGTTCATCAACTTGGGAATAAGCGACTAAGAGCAGCAGCACATTCTTAAATACATTATCGTTCAATGCGCCAAGGCATTGAGTAACAAAATAAGGTAAGAAGCGCCGGCTCAATAACATCAGGGTTAGGTGTTCTCCGCTTTCGCAAAGCGCATCAATAACCGCGGCTCACCTTTACCAAAATAGTCAGCCTCAAAGCCATGTTCAATAAAACCATGGCGAGCATATAGCGCTTTAGCTGGATTGTCTGGTGCAACGGTTAACTGCAAATAGTTAACCTCGGCCGGTAAGGTGCTGATCAGTCTTGAGATTAGCTGGCCGCCAATGCCCTGACCACGAGCAGTATCGGCGACAGCAACGGATAGAACCCAGTGAGTATCAACTTCTGCACTCGTCGATGCTAACAGATAGCCGAGCACAGAGCCTTGGCTATCTTTAGCGATCAAAAAGCCGTTAGGCCAGCAATCTAATGCCTGTCTAAAGAAAAAATCAGGGTAGCTATGCCCAGCAAAACATTGCTGTTCGAGGGCATCGATTGCGATTAGGTCTGATTTAGTCGCAAGGAAAAAATCAACCGCATCATTCATTGATTAAGATTTGATCCCATTCTAAAGCAGGAGATCCCACCACGATAAAGTTAGGGTTTTCTAAAGATTCACGCTCATTATAAGTTAATGGCTGCAGGTTAAGATCCATAATTTGACCGCCCGCCTCTTCAACAATAATTTGCGCAGCGCCTGTATCCCACTCCCCCGTAGGACCAATACGTACGTAGCAATCAGCGCGACCTTCAGCAATTAGGCAACTCTTTAATGCTGCGCCACCCAATACTACTAATTCGCAGTGTTTATCTTGATTAAATAGCTTAATCACAGATTGCGGATCTTGACGGCGACTGACTGCTAAGCGCAGTGAATCAGAGTCATTGGTTAGCTGTTTACTACTAATACGCACTTCTATGCCGTCTTTACGCTTGTAAGAACCTAATCCTGCAATGCCGTAATAACAAACTTCAGTCATCGGTGCATATACCACGCCCATAATCGGGCGATTATGTTCTACTAACGCGATAATCACTGAGAAGTCACCGCTGCCAGCGATAAACTCACCGGTACCATCTAGTGGATCCACTAACCAATAGCGTTGCCAGTCACAGCGGTCCGCAAAGGGAATGTCTGCATCTTCTTCTGAAAGAACAGGAATGTCTGGCGTCAATTCTGTTAGCGCGCGGGTAATAATTTCATGGGCAGCGAGATCTGCAGAGGTCACAGGTGTATTGTCAGATTTTATCTCACGCTCAAATTCACCTTTTTGGTAAATATCGCGGATCTTTTTACCTGCAAGCGTGGCAATTTCAATGACTTGATCTACATAATTCTCTGGCTTCATAACTACTCCAACAGCCTAATACCCATGACCTACGTCGATTTGACTAACTTAGTTGTAGATGTTTTTGTGCTAAAAATAAAGCACTTACACTACGTGATTCGGAAAAATCTTCTTCATTCAACAAATCTTGCCAATTTGCTAGCGGCCAAGCCACCATATCAATCGGCTCTGGCTCGTCGCCTTCTAAACGACTTTCATAAAGATCTTCAGCAATAAAAATCTGCATTTTACTGGCAAAATAACCCGGTGCTAGGCTTAACTCCATTAAATGAGTTAACTTTTTAGCGCCGTAGCCAATCTCTTCTTGAAGCTCTCGATTAGCCGCTTCATGGGCTTCTTCACCCGGATCAATTAACCCCTTAGGAAAGCCCAGCTCATAGCTATGAGTACCTGCAGCATATTCTCGCCCAAGCAAGAGTTGATTGCCATTAAGCACAGGAACCACCATCACCGCACCACGATTATTACCTTTCATACGCTCATATTGGCGTTCTACCTGGTTAGAAAATCTTAGATGCACTTGTTCGATTTGAAACAGTCGGCTTTGTGCAACGACTTCAGCGTGCAAAATTTCCGGTTTCTGATTTTTTTTAGTCATACACATCCCAGTGCCGCTGCCGACTTGTCATTTAATTCAGTATAATCTTACTATTGTTCACCCAATCTACAACATGAATTTTCTAGGATCAGCTAACTATGTTTCCATGGACAGAAATTGACACCGTTTTGCTCGATATGGATGGTACGCTTTTAGACCTGCATTTCGATAATCATTTTTGGGTGCAGTTGATCCCTAAAGTACTCAGCGAACAACGCAATATCTCACTGCAAGAGGCTAGTGATTGGGTTGAAGCATGCTATAACAATGTGGCAGGCACCCTTAATTGGTATTGCCTAGAGTATTGGGAGCAGCAAATGGGGCTAGATATTATGGCGCTGCACCGCACGCTGGTTGAACGCATTCAGATGCGCCAAGACAGCATGCCTTTTCTTGAGGCTTTACAGCGTACGGGCAAATCTCGCATTTTGGTTACCAATGCCCACCCTAAAAATCTAGGATTAAAACTAGAGCATACCGATTTAGCCCTAGGCCTCGACGCGATGATATCCAGCCATGAAACCGGTTATCCAAAAGAGCACCCCGAGTTTTGGGTACAGTTATTTAAGCGTTTCAATCTTGAGCCTAGCCGTTGTTTGTTTATTGATGATAACGAAGCCATTTTAGCGGCGGCAAAGCTCGCTGGTGTCGGTTATCAGCTTGGTATTGCTAATCCAGACAGCCAAAAGCCGAATAAGGTGTTTGATGATTTCCCTGCGATTGAAGATTATCACCACTTGTTTGATGAGTTACTGCAGCAAAAGTAGACCATCAACGACAAAAAAGGCGCTGATACAGCGCCTTTTTAAAAGTCTATCAAAGCTAAGCTAACTAGATAGGTAATCGGCCTTGATAAGTAATGGGGTAATAACCTTGGCTATCCTTTTTACCTAAGAAAGATAAGGCCTTTTTCAAGTCATCAGGCTGAGTATTCACTTCGTGGATTTTGGCGTTAACTTGCACCATTTTTTGATCCGCCAGAACAATTGTGCCATCCAAACCTAAACCATTTAGCTTCTCATCTGTGGTCAATTCTACTTTGCCATCAAGACATGCTAGGCCTAGCGCAATATCCCCCAGAGGGTATTTACCAAACTGGTTAGTGACATTCACTTGGTTTAAAAACAACTTACCAGATAACTGCTCACACCAAGGCAAACCTTGCTCAAACGTATCAACTAGCACACTTAGGTCACCATTAATTTTGGTTCTAAAAGGTAAGTTAGTACGTCCTAATAAAAAGCTACTCGGCGCTTCAAATCTTAAGCCTGAGGCATCGAGCCCCGACATTGAATAGGCGATAGTGCCTTTACCATTAACCGCGCTAGCACGGCTGCCAATCACTACATCAGCTTTAACCGTGCCAGTAAACAGCGATAGTACATTTAGATCCCAGGTAATCATCTCAACTTGGCGCTTTTGCACGTTAAGCATATCGATGCTACCCGCCCAAATAGTACCGGATACACCACTAATTGTGACATTACTTGGCAATGGAGCCAGCTTTACCGCCATACTGGCCGGAAACAACACCACTAAAAATACTAAGTAGATTAAAAAGCCTAACGCTATCTTCTTTGCTAATTTCACCACAACACCTTATTTCGACAGCTGAATACGACGCACATTAACGTAACCAGGAGTATCTGATTCAGCTAAGTCTAAACTCTCTAAAGACAAGCCTTTATTTTGCACCAGCTCGTTAAGATAGTTCAGCAACGTATCGAATGGCACTTCGTCCATCCATACTTGAATTTTATTGCCTTGAGGCTGCATACGGGTGATCTCTAACCCAAATGCACCTGCGGTTTGGTTAACTGCAGCACTTAAACTGCCTCTGAACGCATTACTGCTGCCGCTTTGCTTTAGGCCTGCAATACGGTTGGCGGTTTGCTTAACGTAGTTCAGCGTGCTTTGCTGACCTTCTAGATTACGCTGCGCCTCGTCTTCAGCATTGGCTATCGGGGTCCAAACACCCCAGTACAAAATACCAATAACTAACACCACACCACAGGCAGAAACCATCTGCTTTTCACGCAAAACTAAGCCATTCCACCAAGCTTTAAAGTTTTCCATCTTATTTGCTCCTTATGGTTAAGGTGCTGGTGACTTCTGACTCACCACTATTCATGGCACCACCGGTAAGGGTATAAGAGCCCGCAATGATCTCTTTAAATTTCTCAATTTGCTCGTAGTTTTTAGCCGTCACCTGCATGCGAATCTCACTACGATTACTGTCAAAACGCAGCGTCGTTGGCTTAAGTGCAGGTACTTGTGCAAACGCTTCTTGCATGCCGCTAAGCATGACAAAGAACTCACTACCACTGCCGCCACCTTGTAAGGTGCGCACATAACTGCCCATTTGTGAGCGTAGGTTAACCACCCGTGAGCTACCCGGTACAACCTGCTTATAAATTTGCTCGCTTTGCGCTTGTAATTCATCAGCTGCGGTATTCATTTGGTGGATATTTAAGCCTTTATTGACCAATGCCAATACCACCACAACAGCAAATGCGATAGCGGCATTGCGCCATAATAATAAGTGCTTACCGTATTCTTTCTTTGGCTTATAAACGCCTGATAGTAAGTTCATTGGCGCATTGAGTAAGCCCTTAGCCAGCACCAACATAGGTAAATCTAGCGGCTGAGTCTTTACCTCGGTACCAGCAAGTTGCAGCTCTGTATAGCCAGCTACTGTAGTTTGTGCGTCAGCGGTTAATAACTGAGGTAATGCCATGTTGAGCCAGTTTTGACTCAGGCTAACACCACTGCCTGCGCCAGTGCGCAGCAATACTTCTTTACCCAGCGTCATTGCCGCCCAGTCGCAATCAGCAAGCGGCAGCGCTAAACAATCAGGAACAATACACTTAGCTTTAAGCCCTGCATCGCTAAGCCACTCGATCCACATTTGCATCTGCTCATGTGCAACCACTGCAATACTTAAGGCATCGCCATTACGGGGGCCAGTCACAAAATGCAGCTCATCAACATTTTGCGCTAAATTTTCTTCCAGCATAAATGGCAGCGCTTTAATTGCTTGGCGTTGGCTTTTTTCTGGTAGATCGACTTCGGTTAGCGTAATGCTTGATGCTGGTACTAATACGTCTACACCGCGATTACCCGCTCTTTCAGTAAGAGTCGATAGTGCACTGGCGTTACTAAGTTCGCCAGAACCTATAATTTCTTGTTCCTGCTCAGACCAAACGAGCCAAGAGCATGATTGCTCAGCGGTTTGCCCTAATCGGATAAATAGTCTTTCACTCACTGATTTATCTCCACGAGTCTCTCTAATTTCAATTAAAGGACTGTTGTTATTTTTGCCCACCAAACTGGCGAGATAACACTTCTAATTTTTTACTATCGCCGTAAAGCACGCTTTCTAATCTAAATACCGCGGTATCAACTTTCGCGCCGGCATCGAGGAGGAAGTACTTACTGGTCACGCCAAAGCTAGACTTAAGCTTAGCGTCGCCGGCAAGTGATGCCACCGATGAGTTTTCCCAAAACTCATTGATGTCTTCATAACCGTCGATCGGCCTTTGATTGATGATGCTCTCAGCTTCACCGACAGAAATCTTGTTATCGAACATTCCTGCGATAATCGCAGCGTGTTCTACTGGCACTGTATTAACGTTTAATACCTGAGTCGTATTACCCGGGATTGCACACACGTAAGGCGCCAGTTTTAAATAAATATCCTGGGTAAAGCCCATTACTGCACGCAGCTCACTCTTATGACTCATCAAAGTATTTGCCGCACGATACGGTACATTACGCGACTCGTACTCAGCATCTTCCGCGCCATAAGGTCCAGCAGTTGTATCTTCATCGATATAGTCTTTAGCGGTTTGTGCAAGTCTCTCAGCAGCAAACTCATCCATCCCCAGCGCAACTAACAAACCTTTAAATTGCACCGCCGGCAATGGCATTTTAGGTTGACCATTTTCAACTTTCTCACTCGGTGCCGACAATGAATTCACATTAAAACATGAACGCATATCACTAATTTTGCCGGCTATTTCCCCTTTCTCAGCTGGAAAAATAACATCAGCAAGAGCCCAGTATTGCTGCAAATGCACGGTATCCGAATCTTCTAAATCTTGTTTCAGTACTTTCTTGGCGATCTCTTCAGCTGAAATGGCGTACCAAAACGCTTGGTCGTACTGAGCCATGTTCAAAGTACGTCTAACTGATAACTGATTACGGGAGGTAATGTTAGTGGCTATAATTGCCACCATAGCCACAATCAACAAAACTACGATAAGGGCAACACCACGCTGCTTAGAAGGCATAATTACTTTCCTCCGCCTTGTTCGTTAGCATTGCCGTCATCGGGCTTAGAGTCGTCATTATCCTTGTTATTGCCGCCGTTATTATTACCGCCATTGTTGCTGTCATCATTGCTACCAGCCAGCGCACCTTGTGGTACTAAAAACTTACGTTGTACTTTACCAATGTCTTCAAACTCAATTTCGATTGCGATGGCCTTAGGTAGCTTAGTCGCGTCAGTTTTACGCTCCCATTTATCATCGGCAAAGAACGCGTACTCAACTGAAATGACTTTATCCATAATCATAGTTTTAATTGGTTCTGCGCCAAACTCAGACTCAGGATATGGGTAATACCAACGCTGTAATTTGCCGTCCATCACCACATAAGCCACCGACTGCAAACTGCCTCGCGGCAATAAACCGTCTGGGTTTAACCAACCTAAGCGAAAAAACACTAATGACTCTGATTCCGAGTCGAGCATATTACTGCCAGTTTGAAATACGGTGGTGCCACGACCGCCCTCAAGCAATCTAGGTGTACGCGCTACCATCTGATTTAAATCACGCTCAATAATCCCAAAACCTTGCTGCATCGCTTTTAATTTAACGGCAAACTCTCGGGTGGCGGTATCGTTTTTCATCACAGTGCTAAGTACTGTATTTGCGGCTAGCCCTAACATGGCAAAAATCGCTATCGCAATAAGCATTTCAAGCAGCGTAAAGCCGCGCACCGACTTAATCCGCTTTAAGTACATAACTACTCACTTCAGCAATAGTTCGCGAAAACCGTTCATCGTCGCTAATACTAATGCGGATCATTCTAAAATTATCATCGGTCGTTTTAATGACCTCTTTACGCCAATACCATTCTTGATTGGCCAGTTCTACTTGGCCGTCTTTACGACCAATCTCAGGGAATTTAGGATCTAAACGGGCATCAACCATTTGGTTATGTGCCACCCATTGCGCCATAGTGCGCTCTTCTAAAATCGGCATATTGGCAATCTGCTCACCGAGACTTTTGGTGATCGACACAGCTGCAATAGAGAACACAGCTAATGCCACGATCACCTCTAGCAAGGTCATGCCTTTTTGCTTAATCGACATGGTTATAAGACTTCTTCATCTTCAAAACCCATGCGCAAGCGCCCAAGTGCGTCACCAACGACCATCACTTCGATATCTTTTTGTAACTCGTCTTCGCTTACAAATGACAATTCAAATGCGCTCATTTCACCACTTGGGAAAAGTAAAATCTGTGGTTCAGGAAACTTCTTCTTATCTTCAGCTGACTTTTCAATCAGAGGCTCATCGAACCAAGAGTCCTGCTCTTCGTCTTCTTGCACCAAAGGTAAACCGTCAAGAACTAGAACAAGCTCAACACCTGGCTCCATTTCACGCTCAACCAGCAAACGGTCTTGTTCTAGCGGTTTCCACTTACCTTCGTCGTAATACACATACTTGTAGCTAGTGTCTTCAACCACAATACCGACAAAATGGCCACTAAGAACAGTTTCGTCGAGCACCATTTCAGTAGCGAGCATAAACTGCTGTGCAGTGCGCTCAAGTGCTTTTTCTTTACCTGCACCGCCCATACCTAGGGTGACAGCCGTTGCCGCTAGCCCCATAAGCAAAACAACCAGCAACACCTCCATTAAGGTGAAGCCGGTTTGGCGCGCTAAGTTAGTTCGCGGCAAGATCATCTTATTGGAAGTTCTGGAGGTTCCAGTTACCAATATCGTCTTCAGTACCAGGTTGACCATCTGGGCCTGAACTGAAGATGTCTAACTTACCGTTTTCACCTGGGCTCAGTAGCAGGTAGTCATTGCGCCATGGGTCTTGTGGTAAACGCTTAACATAACCGTCAGCGCGGTAGTTACGTGGCTCAGGAGAGATAGTTGGCTTTTGCACTAATGCTTCAAGACCCTGCTCTGTTGTTGGATATACACTGTTATCTAGCTTATACATGTCCAACGCATTTTCTAATGCAACGATATCTGAAACTGCTTTTTGTTGGTCAGCTTTATCTTTGTTACCCATTAAGTTAGGTACCACCATAGAAGCTAAGATCCCCAAAATAACAATAACCACCATGACTTCTAAAAGGGTAAAACCTTTTTGCTTATTACGTGTTTGCATTAACAAATTCCTTAAACTAAAAATCTCATACCCCAAGTGACAACTGCGTTGCCGCTAGCGGTGAGTATTAACCACTAATCATATTATTCAGCGCCAAAATTGGCTGAAGAATAGCTAGAACAATAAATAGAACCACTGCGGCCATACTAACAACCAGCATAGGTTCAAACACCCCAAGAGCAATCGTCACATTAGACTCAAACTCCCGGTCTTGGTTATCGGCGGCGCGCTCAAGCATTTGCTCAAGTTGACCACTTTTTTCACCAGAGGTAATCATATAGAGCATCATTGGCGGAAAAAGTTTGGTATTGGCCAAAGCAGCGCCCAAACTTGTGCCCTCGCGCACTCGCAATGTTGCATCTTCTACAGCCGCTTTCACTCTTACATTGACCAGTACGTCGCTAGCAATACGCATAGCATCAAGCAGTGGCACAGAGCTGGCAGTTAGGATACTTAACGTACGAGCAAAACGGGCGGTATTAAGGCTTTTACTGACCTTGCTGATCACAGGCAAACGCAACAACATACTGTCGTATTTCATGCGATTTTTCGGCGAAACCAGCAAGCGCTTAGCAATAAAGAACAATCCAACAATCACACCTAATACAATTAGACCGTAATCACGGATAAAATCTGACGATGCAATTAGTAGCTCGGTAGTCCAAGGCAGTTCTTGTCCCATATGCTCAAACTGACCAACTACCTGTGGCACTACTGCGGCAAGCAAGATAGCAATCACACCGATGGCTACAACGGTAAGCACGATTGGGTAAATCATTGCTTGGGTCATTTTGCTTTTAAGTTGCTGACGGCGCTCGGTGTAATCGGCAAGGCGATTAAGCACAACTTCTAAATGGCCTGACTTTTCACCCGATGCCACCATCGCGCGGTACAACTCATCAAAAATATGCGGAAATTCTGCCATAGAGTCAGCAAGGCTATAACCTTCAACAACACGCGAACGTACAGCCATAACCATACTGGCGAGACGATCTTTCTCGCACTGTTGTCCAACCGCTTTTAGTGCCTCTTCGACAGGTAAGCCTGCTGCGACTAAGGTAGCGATTTGACGAGTGATCAGTGCTAACTCAGCGGTAGAAATTCCACGCTTAAGAAAACTCAACCCCGAAGATTTGGCCTTACTTTCTTTTTCTACCACTGGTGTAATTTCCAATGGCATTAAACGTTGCTCTCTGAGCTGAGTTCGAGCGTGACGGGCAGTATCAGCCTCAACCACACCTTTTTGCTGTTTACCGGTTTTATCTAACGCTTTATATTCAAATGCTGGCATGGCTTACTCCTCTCGAGTGACACGCAGCACTTCTTCAAGGGTGGTTTTACCCGCAAGCACTTTACTCATACCGTCATGACGAATACTCGGCACAGACTGGCGAATATACTTTTCAATCGCAAGCTCACCGCGACCAGTGTGGATCAGCTCGCGCACGTTATCGTCAACAACCAATAATTCATGAATACCAGTACGACCACGGTAGCCATTGTGGCCACAAGCCTGACAACCTTTTGCACGGAAAATCACCCGTGGGTCGTCAGCTGAAATGCCGAGTAACTCACGTTCACGATCATCGGGCGTGTGCTCCTCTTTACAGCTTGGACATAAGGTACGAATAAGTCGCTGTGCGAGTACACCAAGCAAACTTGAAGACACAAGGAAAGGTTCAACACCCATATCTTGCAAACGAGTAATCGCACCCGAAGCAGTATTGGTGTGTAAGGTTGAGATAACCATATGACCGGTTAACGATGCCTGTACCGCTATTTGTGCGGTTTCGAGATCTCGAATTTCACCAATCATCACTACATCTGGATCTTGACGTAAAATTGCACGCAGACCACGGGCAAACGTCATATCAACCTTAGTGTTTACTTGGGTTTGACCAATACCTTCGAGTTCATACTCTATCGGGTCTTCAACCGTTAGAATGTTAGTGTCTTTTGAATTTAGCTCTGTCAGGCCAGCATACAAGGTCGTACTCTTACCCGAACCTGTTGGGCCGGTCACCAAAATAATACCGTGCGGGCGGCGGATAAGCTCATCGAACTTATGGCGCACTGACTCGGTCATACCAAGCTGTTCTAAATCCAAGTTGCCGGCATTTTTGTCTAATAGACGCAGCACTACACGCTCGCCATGACTCGATGGCATAGTTGATACACGTACATCAACTGCACGACCCGCGATACGCAGTGAAATACGGCCATCTTGTGGCACACGCTTCTCAGCAATATCTAGGCGCGCCATCACTTTAATACGTGATACCAATAACGATGATAACTTACGATTCGGTTTCAGTACTTCTTTCAAAATACCGTCCACACGGAAACGTACGACTAATTGCTTTTCGTAAGTTTCAATATGGATATCAGAGGCTTCTTCTTTAATAGCTTCAGATAACAAGGCGTTGATTAACTTAATAATCGGTGCATCATCATCACCTTCAAGCAGATCTTCTGTCTGCGGCAGCTCTTCGGCAAGCGTGAACAAGTCCATCTCGTTACCGATATCTTCCATCATCTGCTGCGCTTCTGACGAATTAGCCTGATAAGCTTGAGTTAAGCGAGACTCAAATGCCGCGTCTTCTAGCTTAATCAGTGGCAGCTCTTTGCCGCAGTAACGACGAACTTCAAGTAGCGCGCTTAGCGGCGTACTTTGCGCATGGTATAACGATAGTTCTTCATTTTCATCAGGTGCTAATGCCACCTTAAAACGATGAGCAAAAGCAAACGGCAAACGTTCTTTGCTGCTTGAATGAAAGACCTGATCGGCCTCTTCTTCAGATACTAACCCAAGTTCATTTGAAACTTTAGCTAGCTCTTCATCGGCTGGTATTTGATTTTCACTCATCGGCAGAATCTTTATCTGTCGCTGCTTCAGCATCGCTATCTTTGCTATTTGAGATGCTCTTCAACGTTGGATCTGTTTGACGCATCTTAGTATCTAAGCCTTTACCATCTTTGTAACGATTAAGTACTTCGTTAACATCATCAGGCAGATACGCTTCTTGATCCCACTCTTCTAATACTGGTACATCAGTGTTTGGCATCAAGTTAACGCCACGATCTTGCTGCTCAAGCTGCAATGCTCGGAAGTAGTTGTACTTACGACCAGCAATGCCTTCCATAGTGATACCGTCACGGATAATCGTTGGCTTAATAAATACCATCAAGTTTTTCTTCTTTTTACCACTTGAAGAAGACTTAAACAGGTGACCAATAATTGGAATATCGCCTAAGAAAGGCACTTTCTGTACTGACTCTTGTACTTCTTCATTAATCAAACCACCAAGCACAACGATTTGACCTGAATCCGCCATTACAGTGGTGGTTAAACGGCGAGTTGCAAAGGTTACGTCAACGCCTGTTTTACCGTTAATACCTGACACTTCTTGTTCAATGGTTAACTTAACCGCATTACCTTCATTCACTTGAGGGACTACTTTTAACTTAACACCCACCTCTTTACGCTCAACGGTTTGGAAAGGGTTGCTATTACCGTTACTTGAGTTTTGACTACCGGTAAGAATTGGAACTTCGTCACCAACAATAAAAGACGCTTCTTGGTTATCTAAGGTAGTGATAGATGGTGTAGCAAGTACGTTTGACTTAGTGTCGCTCGAAACAGCTTGGATCAGCGCGCCAAAGTCACCCATTGCCACGCCCCAAGCCATACCATTAACTTTACCAAGGGCCTGCGCTAGCAAGGTGATATCGCCACGAGTATCTGGGTTTTCGGTACAGGTACCGTCATTACAAACAGTAGAACCTTCTTCACCCTGTGCTTGCCAAATACCGGCACCAATTTCTCCAATGGTTGGGCCTAAGTTATTAAACTGAGTACCGGCGCCACCTTCAGTTGCCCACTGCACACCAAAACCAACGTCATCTCCTTCAGACACTTCAACGATAATCGCTTCAACAAGCACCTGTGCACGACGGATATCTAATTGATTAATGACACTTTCGATTGTGCGCATTTGATCTGGCTCAGCGCTGATCACCAAGGCATTGGTATCTGTGTGCGCCATAATATTAATTTCATTACGACGCTTGCTGCCACTACCCGCTTGTGGGGTGCCTTTATCATCAACAAGTTGCTCAGCAAAACCGGTTAATACTTCAACCAGATCTTCCGCTTTGGCGTAACGTAAATAACGAACTTTGGTGTTACCCGTATTTGCTTGCTCAGCATCAAGCTTTTTAATCAGCTTAACTACGCGCTCGCGACTTTTCTCATCACCACTAACAACAACGGCATTGGTACGCTCATCGGCAACCACTTTAGGTGCTTGACCCGGCATTTGTGCTTGATTAGCAGTAGAGCGGTAAAGAGTATCAACGATACGCACGATTTCGCCCGCAGAGGCAAACTCAAGCTTAACCACTTCAACCGCTGTATCACCTTGTTTATCAACACGACGAACAATTTCAACTAACTTGTTAACCACAGCGGCACGGCCAGAAATCATCAATACGTTAGATGGATCGTAGTTAACCACATTACCACCACCGGCATTATCATTTAACTGACGTAATAAAGGCGCAAGTTGTTTAGCTTCAGTGTTATAAAGTGCGACAATACGGGTGACCATCTCATCACCAAGCCCTGGCGCGTTATCATCCGCTACACGGATAGAAGCAGTTTTAGCATCTTTATCCTTGATAACTTTAATGATGTTGTTGTCCATTTCGACAACGGCATAACCATAAACTTGCAGTACGTTTAGGAAGAATTGGTAATATTGTTCGTCGTTAAGTAGATCGTAACTACGTACATTGATTTTACCGCGAACCGTCGGGTCGACAATAATAGTCCGATTCAGGTTTTTACCAACAATATTGATAAACTCTTGAATATCGGTGCCCTTAAAGTTAGCCGCATATTGTTCAGACCAAGCAAGTTGAGGCGCTAACAGAGAAGCCCCCATAACCATACCGGCGATTAGTCTGCGTCTAATTCGCTTATTATTCATTATTATACTTCCCCTAAACCCTTTCGTTGCTGCAAATACCAATGGGTATCACTGCAAATTTTATTGTTATTTCTGCTCAAATTACTCTGGCAGACTAAACATTATTTCTATTAGCTGGCCATCACGCTCTACCATTAAGGCAACTTCTGTCATCTCTGGTAATTGAGCCATCACTTCTAATGCTTGACCCATGTCCGTTAGGTCATAACCATTAATTGATTTAGCTAAATCGTTTGCTTTGAACCCAGCTTGCTTGAACAGTTCACGATCTTTCCCTGGATTGAGACGATAACCCGCAAGTTCACCGCCACTTTTAACTGGTGAGATCGATAAGTAATCAGTAATTTTGCTTGGATCAGCCAAGATTTGTTCCCGCGACTGACTCAGCTCAGCTGCCACCGCACGGTTTTGGCGGTTATCGATAGTTTTACCTTTCGATGCACTCTTGGCTTTTTGCAGGTGTTGATTAGCCGCGCCATTAGTGTTGTATTCAAGGCCATCAAGCATCAAGGTCTCGTAACGGCCACTATTAGTGATAATAATGCGATCGGCATAGACTTCTTTTAATGAAGCTGAAGTCCCTTTTATTTTGTCGCCCAAGCTATAGGTGTCTTGACTGCCACTTGAAGCAATGACCGCTAAACCTTTCTTTTCCGTTGTCGATGCTACGACACCAGTCAATTGAATCGACAGTGAGGTTTTAGGCGCATCAGTAATAATCTCTTCAACCGGCGCCGCTTTAGGTTTAGCACCTTCAGCATCTGGTTTACCGAATAAAGAGAGTTGCTGCAAACCAAGCACATTAACTTGACCGCTAGAATTAGTGGTGACAGGGGTAGGTGCCCAGCGCGTAGAAGCTGAGTTATCGGGCACAAGTTTCCAGGTGATCTGCGCGAGCAAATACAGAGCGATAAGCAGCCCAATACTGAACGCAGCCGTACTCACTGGCTTTTGAGGCACTCCGGCCGCTTTAGTTAAAAATTTATCTAATAAATCCATATTTATGTGGACCCTCTGTACAGGTCTCTGTTCTGATTATAGTAATTTTGCAAAACCTGGTTCATGCTAACCCACACAGCTTATTGCAACAAGCCCATAACAGCAGCAATGTTGGCGATATTTGGTCAAATATGCTAACTTTACGCGCCTAAAAAGGGTGTGAAGCTTGCCACTATTTTGCCAGCTAGAGCGTAAAGTTTTGTATATTCTTGCTGAGCTTGTGAAGTTACCCCTACTTTACTAATAGTTAATTTACCATTGGAGTCGCTCATGAACGACAACGAGCAACAAGCTATTAAAGTAAGGCTTGATAAATGGCTCTGGGCCGCACGTTTTTATAAAACCCGTGCCATCTCAAAAGAGATGATTAATGGTGGTAAAGTACACTACAACGGCCAACGAACCAAATCGAGTAAATTTGCTGAAGTCGGTGCCACTATTAGACTAAGGCAAGGACATGACGAAAAAGAGATCGTCATAAAACAATTATCAGAATATCGCCAAAAAGGGTCTATAGCACAAACCCTTTATGAAGAGACACCGCAAAGCATAGCGAAGCGAGCAACCTATGCCGAGCAACGACGTTTGAATATTCTTAATAATCCGGCTCCGGAACAGAAGCCAGATAAGAAGCAACGTCGTCAAATTATGCGCTTTAAAGCGAGCTAAAAATTGGAAAATGTAATGACCGAAACCATGAATAAAGACAACCTATACCGCTACTTATTTGAAAATGCCAGCGTTCGCGGCGAATTAGTACAACTAGAAAGTAGCTACCAAGAAGTGATTGCTGCTCACGAATACCCATTAGCTATTCAAAAAGTATTGGGCGAGCTAATGGCATCAACATCACTATTAACTGCAACGTTAAAGTTTAGCGGTGACATTAGCATCCAGCTACAAGGTGATGGTCCTGTATCGCTTGCAGTTATTAACGGTAATAACCTGCAGCAACTTCGCGGCGTATCACGCTGGGAAGGAGAAATCGCTGACGATGCAAGCCTGCAGCAAATGTTTGGTAAGGGCTACATGGTTATCACGCTAACTCCAAATGACGGTGAGCGTTACCAAGGTGTAGTCGGTTTAGAAAAAGATACCTTAGCCGAATGTTTAGAAGATTACTTCCATCAGTCAGAGCAGTTACCCACTAAGATCAAGCTATTTGCCGATACTAAACAAGCAGCAGGTATGTTCTTACAAGTATTGCCAACTGACGGTAATCACAACGAAGAGTTTGATCACTTATCAATTCTGACTGAAACCGTTAAACAAGAAGAGCTATTTACCCTTGAAGCTGAAGAAGTATTGCACCGCTTGTATCACGAAGAAGAAGTGCGTCTATACGAACCTGTTGCCGTTACTTTCAAATGTACCTGTTCGAAAGAACGCAGTGCTAAAGCTATCCGTACCGTTTCAAAAGAAGAAGTCGACGCAATTATTGCTGAACTAGGCAAAGTCGAAATGGGCTGTGAATACTGCAATAGTAAGTATATTTTTGATTCTATCGATATCGAAGCTATCTACGCGAACGCACCAAGCAACGATGTGACTCAGTAAGCTTACCGCTTAGTTAATTTAAAGGCGCCTTAGTTGGCGCTTTTTTTATAACCAAATTTCAGTTTTTCCTCTGCATCTAACAAAATATCATGTCTGCAGTTGTGGCTAAAAATCACTTTTTCGCGTTTTTTTTGATCAAGAACACATATTCGTGGCTGCATAAGTTACAATCGCTAATAAATTAAGCTGGCATTAAAGATCAGCAACTGACTATGACCTCAAAGATGGAGACCTTACCTATGGCGGATGGATCAAACCGCGAGTACCTAAACCTTTCAACTGGCCAACTTGTCGAGCTTGCATTAGCTCGTGGTGAAGGCGAGCTAACTGCAAACGGAGCTTTAGTCGCTAAAACAGGGGAACGCTCTGGTCGCTCTCCTAATGACCGCTTTATCGTCAAAGAGCCAAGCTCAGAAGCCGATATTGAATGGGGACCGGTTAACAAGCCTTTTGAAGCCGCTGCTTTTAACGCTCTTTGGGAGCGAGTTGAAGCTTACCTAGCCGACAAGGATACTTTCGTATCTGAACTCGAAGTAGGTGCAAGCCAAGAGCATTACCAACCAGTTAAAGTCACCACTCAATATGCTTGGCACCAACTGTTTGCACGTAACTTATTCATCGTGCCACAAGAGTTTAATGAAGCAGACAAGCCTGTTTGGCAGATCATGAACGCTCCAGGCTTTGAATGTGTACCTGAGCGTGATGGCACTCACTCTGACGCTACGGTTATTATCAATTTTGCTGAACGTAAGGTACTACTTGCAGGCCTTAAATACGCTGGTGAAATGAAAAAATCGATGTTCTCTGTACAGAATTTCTTACTGCCAGCTAAAGGCGTACTGCCGATGCATTGCTCGGCAAACGTCGGTGCTGATGGTGACACTACATTGTTCTTCGGTCTTTCAGGTACAGGTAAAACAACCCTTTCAGCTGACCCTAAACGTTTCCTTATCGGTGATGATGAACACGGCTGGGCACCAGGCGGCGTGTTTAATATTGAAGGCGGTTGCTACGCCAAATGTATCGACCTAAGCCAGAAGAACGAGCCTGTTATCTGGGATGCAATTCGCTTTGGTACCGTGCTTGAAAACGTAGTTACCGATGACAATCGCGTACCTGACTATACCAACTCTAGCTTGACTGAAAACACTCGTGCAGCTTATCCGCTTGAGCATATCGCCCAACGTAAACTCGATAACTGCGGTGCAGAGCCGCATGCAGTGGTGTTCTTAACCTGTGACGTGTCTGGCGTTTTACCACCAGTATCTAAGCTAACCAAAGAGCAAGCGGCTTATCATTTCTTGTCGGGATACACAGCTAAAGTGGGTTCAACTGAAATGGGCTCAACAGCAGCAATTCAGTCAACCTTCTCGACTTGCTTTGGCGCACCTTTCTTCCCTCGCCCAGCAGGTGTTTACGCTGAGCTACTGATGAAACGTATCGAGTCTTTCGGTAGCCAAGTTTACCTAGTTAATACAGGCTGGACTGGCGGCCCACACGGTATTGGTAAGCGTTTCGATATCCCAACCACTCGTGCCATTGTCGATGCTATTGTGTCGGGTGAGCTAAAAGATGTTGAAACTGAGTACCTAGAAAAACTTAACTTACACGTACCCGTTGCCGTAGCTGGCGTAGATAGCCAACTACTTAACCCGATTAACACTTGGGAAGATAAAGCTAAATATGCTGAGTTTGCACAGCACCTTGCTGAAAGCTTCCAAGCAAACTTTGAAAAGTATCAGGTACCAGATTCAATTAAAGACGCCGGCCCAAACGCATAGTCAATAATTCTCAGGCAACAGCCAACCTGTTGTATTGAACGAGACTCGTTTTGCCCATAAAAATCCCAGCTTAGGCTGGGATTTTTTGTTTAGTTCGAGGCTAGAAATGCTCTGAGAAAATAATAAAAATTAGATATTTATCCAGCCCTACTCCTTGCCCACATCATGTAAAGTCTCATAAACTTAAAGTAAAGCAAGCTTGACTCCGCTCAAATACTAAACTAAGTTTTAAGTCAAGCTTGCTTTACATTGAATGAAACACCTAATCAAAATACAAGGAACAGCAACATGAAGATACTCGATGCGATATGTGCTAAAGGATTACCCAAGCGCGATTTAAAAAATGCTAACCGCGTAAACTTACTCGCTCTGTTGTGGGCGGGCACTTTAATGCTCAGCACTTATCTAACTAAAGGTGAACAGCCTAATAGTATCTTCATTATCGGCACATTTAGCCTACATACACTAATTGGTATCGCCATGTTGGTTAGTTATCGTCACTTTTTAATCCAACTAGATGAAATGGAGCGAAAAGTGCAGTTAGATGCTTTGGCTTTATCCGTAGGTGTAACAATTATTAGTTTTTCCAGCTATTCAATTTTAGAAAATGGCGCTATTGTGCCTCCTCTCAATGCCGCTTATCTCATTGCATTGATGGCATTGACCTACATGGTAGGTATTATTAAAGGAAGGATTAACTACCGATGAAAAACCGTCTGAAAGTGCTTAGAGCCGAGCGCGACTGGACCCAGGCAGACTTAGCAGAAAAGCTAGAAGTATCACGCCAAACCATCAATGCCATTGAAAAAGGCAAGTACGACCCAAGCCTGCCTTTAGCTTTTAAAATCGCTCGATTATTTGCGATACCCATTGAAGCGATTTTTGAAGATGAAACAGAAGTAGAAGTGAGCCCAATCTAAGTGATAAATTGGCGTGCAGTGCGCGTCAATTCTATTTAAAACTTAAAAGCACCAACCAAGACCTGTCACTAAAACCCTCTGTGTAACCTCATCAAGTCTGATATTTTGCGCATATTTAGAAACAGTTCCTCTATTGCACTTGACCCAGCTTTAATTAAATATAACTGACTCATAATAATTCAAATCTGATCTCTAAATTGGGTACCTTACAATGCGCTTAATCCCCTTATCAGCTATTGCTTTAGTGGCTGCCAGCACAAGCAACTTCAGCCTAGCCGCAGAACCAATGCCCGCTAGCACACCTCAGCGAGCAACCACCTTTGTGAACGATGCAATTTTGCCGCTGACCAAACCTTGGCAAGGTGAAAGCGAATCGCTTGTCGTTGCAGCAGACGCACAATGGGCAACGCCTTTTGAGCAAAATGGCCTTAAAACTAGCCCTAGTTATGAGGAAACCTTTATCTGGCTAGATAAGTTGATTGCCCAGAGCGATATGCTTAAAAAAGTGAGCATAGGCAAAAGCCCGCAAGGAAGAGATATTTGGATGATTGTCGCCTCCAAAGAAGGCGCTGATGATGCAGCAAGTTTATCCCGCAATGACAAGCCTACCTTGTTAGTACAAGCCGGTATTCACTCTGGCGAAATCGACGGCAAAGATGCCGGGATGATGTTACTGCGTGACATAGTATTTAACGGCAAAGCCTCGTTACTTGATAACGCCAACCTGCTTTTTGTACCGATTTTCAGTGTTGATGGTCATGAACGCTCAACTGAATATAACCGTGTTAATCAACGTGGGCCAGTGAAAATGGGCTGGCGCACCACTGCGCAAAACCTCAATTTAAACCGTGACTACGCCAAAGCCGATGCACCTGAGATGCAGCATATGCTGCGCGCCATCAATATTTGGCAGCCAGACCTGTATATCGATGTGCATGTCACCGACGGTATCGACTATCAATATGACGTTACCTTTGGCTATAACCTTGCCGAGGGACAAAGCCCCGCTATCTACCAATGGTTAGAAAATCGCTATCGCCCAAGCATCGAGTCTGCGCTTACTGAGCAAGGCCATGTTCCGGGGCCATTAGTTTTTGCCATTGATAACACTGATATGACTAAAGGTATGTTATTGTGGAATGCCAGTCCTAGGTTCTCTAACGGTTACGGCGATGCCCGCCACCTGCCGACTATCTTAATTGAAAATCATAGCCTTAAGCCTTATAAGCAACGTGTACTTGGCACCTATGTAATGCTCGAGTCGAGTCTGAAAGCAATTGCAGATGACAGTACAAAGCTCACCTCAGCTATTCAACAAGATAAATATCGCTATTCGCCTCGAGTGACTTTGTCATGGCAACAAGAGCAGCAAGCACAAGGCTGGGACTTTAAAGGCATAGGTTATACGCTAGAACAAAGTGCCATCAGTGGGAATGAGATTGTGCGTTGGAATGGCGAGCCTAAACTCTACCCTAACCTGCCGGTTATTGGTGGCACTAAAGCGGATGTAACCATCAACCGCCCAGCGGCTTATTACATACCACCGCAATGGCAAGAGGTGATAGAACGCTTAAGCGTACATGGAGTACGCATGACGACACTGACTAAACCGCAGCAACAAACTTTGCAGCAATATCAGTTTAGCGAGCCGAAGTTTGCCACCAAAGATTACGAAGGTCGTCAGCGCGTCAACGCAACAGTGCAAAAAGAATCGATCAATATGACTTTGCCAGCTGGCACTGTGCGCATTGATACCAAGCAGCCATTAGGCGATCTCGCCATCTTATTATTAGAGCCACAATCGCCAGACTCGCTATTTCAATGGGGCTTTTTCAATCCTATCTTTACTCGCACCGAGTACATTGAAAATTATGCGGTAGAGCCTTTGGCCCAGCAAATGTTAGCCAATGATCCAAGCTTACAGGCCGAGTTTGATAAAGCGCTGAGTGACGAAGCATTTGCTGCTGACCCTAAAGCCCGTCTGCGTTGGTTTTATGAGCGCTGCCCTTACTACGACAATCAATATTTGAAGTACCCTGTATTAAGGGGCAATCAATAACCCTCAGCTACTCATAAAAAAAACAGCGCTTTAAGCGCTGTTTTTATTTCTAAGCTTTATATAGCTTTCTTCGTCGCCGATATTGAGTAGGTTAACGGTAGTCGCTGGCCTTTATGCTCAACGAAGTAGCGCTTACATGATTGCCGTCCACCAGCTAACTCGACTGTTACCGTTTCTTCAGTTAAGTCCGCAAAACACTTGTATGGGCTAAAAGAGTATTCATCGAGACGATTGATCTCGAGCCCAGCCTTAATCAATGCATTAATCACGTCTGCTAACGAGTGCGGCCAACTTATAAAAGTATGGGTGTCGTCGTTGGCATTTTCGGTATAGGTCGCTTCATCTTCAACATCTGGCGCATCCTGATGAAAATAGTTATAGCCCTCGAATACGGCTTGAGCAGGGTGGAACTCCACCATATAAAACTGACCACCAGCCACTAACTTGCTGGCGATAACCTGTGCCCACTTATCAAGGTCCGGTAACCAAACGATGGCGCCGTATGAAGTGAAAACCACATCAAATTCGCCTTTGACCGTCTCGGGCACGCTATAAACATCACTACAGATAAAGTCAGCCGTTAGCTCCGCTTGCTCAGCCAACGACTTGGCTTGAGTGATAGCTGCGGGAGACAAATCAACACCAGTGACCTCTGCTCCCATTCTTGCCCAAGACAAGCTATCGAGACCAAAATGACACTGCAGATGCAATAAGCTTTTGCCAACGACATTAAGTTGCGCCATCTCGATCTCTTGCAGCGAGCTTTTACCTTGTAAGAAGCCTGCAACGTCATAAAACTCAGAAGTCACATGGGTTTGCACCCGCTTATCCCAGCTTTGCTGGTTAACCGATAAATAATCCATATTTGGTCGTCCCTAAGATTTCTACCTTATATGTTTACGGTTTAGCACCCACGATTAAGCCACATATAAGTCATTGAGTAATTTCACTAATAAATAAACGTTCAGCGTAAATTAATAAGCTAATTCACCACTATCGACAATCACTGCCTAACAAAAAACAAAGATAACATAGTTAAAACAATCAGATAACCTATTGGCACGCTTTCTGCTTATTCATCAATATCAAAACTAAGCAGCTTGCCATGCTGCCAACCAAAAATAATAAAAGGACGTTACCCGATGAAACTAACATCTACCTTGCTTGCCGGCGTTATCGCTATGTCACTTTCTGGCTGCATTATTAATGTTAACGGCACCAGTTCAGGCCCCCTAAATCATCAAAAAAAGCAATTACAGGTCGATGCTAACCAAATTGAAACTTTAGTCGCCGAAACTGGTGCTGGAGATCTCAATATTCAAGGTGTTGATGGCTTAACTCAAATTAAAGTAACTGCTGATATCTATACCTATGGCGATATCGACACTAATCTCAGCCTCAAGCAGAATGGTTCAACCGCAACCTTAGTGGCTGATTTTGACAGCAGTATTAACTTTAAGCGCTCCCCCTATATTGACCTTACCATTCAAGTTCCTAGCAGCATGATGTTAGACATTGATGATGGCTCAGGTGATATCGAAATCAAAGGCGTTGCCGCTAACATCAAAGTCGATGATGGCTCAGGTGATGTGTGGATTAAAGGCGGTAACAATCTCGATATCCAAGATGGTTCAGGCTCAGTTGATATTAGCAACACCACAGGCAAGCTAACCCTTGAAGATGGCTCTGGCTCAATTAGTCTGCAGGGAATTGGTGGCGACACCCATATTGACGACGGCTCTGGTGACTTAAGCGTTGCGAATGTAAATGGCACAGTTGTAATTGATGATGGTTCCGGTGATATCGACGTTGAAAACACCCTTGGCCTAAGCATTATCGAGTCTGGCTCTGGCGACCTTAGTGTTGATAACATCAACGGCTCTGTCAGCATGCATTAAACACTGACATAACAGCAAACATCTTCCCGGCGCAAGCACTACAGCAGCAAGACAGATCGAACTAACATTTTATCTATTTACCTGCTGTAGTGCCCTGCCCACCCCATTAAGTCGAGGCCTTTATGAATAAACTCAAACAGCTTTGGAAAACTAATCGTCAGCTAGTGCTATTCATTCTATTGATGTCGGTTTTCAGAAGCGCTGTTGCTGATTGGTACTCGGTACCAACAGGCTCTATGCAACCGACTATCAAAGAAGGCGACCGCATCGTCGTAAATAAAATGGCTTATGATCTTAGAGTGCCGTTTACTGATGTTTCCATCCTAGCAACTGGTCAACCTAATCACGGCGAAATAGTGGTATTTGAATCGGTTGCGGCCAACAAACGCTTAATTAAACGTGTTATCGGCCTACCTGGTGATACGGTGAGCTTACGTAATGAAATACTGTTTATTAATGATCAAGCCTTAGACTATGCCGTGATATCGAACGACACTCAGCAGTTGCTCGCCAAAGAAAACCTATTTGGCTTAATCCACGATATTCGCATTGAAAAAGCGGCTAGCGATAAACTGAGCCAGTTTAATACTGTCACTGTGCCAGATAATCACTACCTGGTGATGGGTGATAACCGCCGTAATAGCGCCGATTCTCGGGTTTATGGTTTTGTGCCTAGAGACGAACTAAAAGGCAAAGCAACCAGCATTGCATTCTCGGTAGATTATGATGACTACTATCTTCCGAGGAAAGACCGGTTTTTTACCAGTTTATACGCTGAATAGCTTCATCACAGCACTTAAACAAATGGCGTAAGCTCGCTTGGTTAAACAAACTAGTTACGCCATTCTTATTCAAGCCAATACAACAACTATCGCTCACTCGACTGCAGCAATAAGGGCTAGCTTCTGCGCCCTGGGCCATTTCTTAAGTGCGATTTCTCGTTTTAGTGCATCAGAATGGCTGCCTACGGTTTCAGAATAAACCAAGGTTAATGGCCCTTTGCCGCGTAAAAACTTGGCTGATTTAGCACTACCACTTTGATGTTCGCTAAAGCGCCGAGCCACATCCGTAGTGATCCCGGTATATAGCTGGCCTTTAGCGCAGCGCACCATATACAGGAACCACAATGCTGTATTTACTTTAGTCGTGCTTTGTTTCACTGCACTAGCTTTACCTTGTACCTTGGCAGCTGCTAACACCTCTGTACATTGCTCTGCAGCATCGATAACTTTAGCCACATTACCCCTTAGCGCTATTGTTTAATTATCTCAGCATCTAAGCCTAACAAGCCGATAAAGAAAGCGTACTCTTTGGCGGTATCATCATATTGGCGATAACGACCACTCTTACCGCCATGACCCGATTCCATATCAGTATCAAACAACAGCATGTTGCTGTCTGTCTTATATTCACGTAGCTTGGCAACCCACTTAGCTGGCTCAAAGTACTGTACTTGTGAGTCATGCAAACCTGTTGTCACCAACAAATGCGGATAAGCCTGAGTGCTGACATTGTCATAAGGTGCATAGCTAAGCATGTAGTCAAAATAAGCTTTTTCGTTAGGATTACCCCACTCGTCATACTCATTGGTGGTTAATGGAATCGACTCATCAAGCATGGTGGTGACCACATCCACAAACGGTACATGGGCAGCCACCGCAAAGTAACACTCTGGTGCCTGATTAATCACCCCACCCATTAGCAAACCACCTGCACTGCCACCAGCAGCAACGACCTTATCTCGAGCGCCATAGCCTTGCGCGACCAAGGCTTTGGTTACATCAACAAAATCGTTAAAGCTATTTTGCTTATTCAACATGCGGCCGTCGTCATACCAAGCGCGGCCAAGCATCTCTGAACCCCGAACATGAGAAATGGCATACACCACGCCGCGATCGAGTAAGCTCAATACTGATGAACTAAAGTCAGGCTCTATAGTATAACCATAAGAGCCATAGCCGTATTGATACAAAGGATTGCTACCATCCTTATTGAATAAGGCTTTGCGGTACACCAAAGTTACTGGCACTTGTTTACCATCACGAGCCTCAATAAAAAGTCGCTCCGCTTGATAGTCATCGGCATTAAACTCACCCAGCACTTGCTCTTGCTTTAGCAATTTACGCTCATTAGGCTGCGCTAGAGCATATTCAAATACCGACTCTGGTGTGGTTGGGCTCGAATAATAAAGGCGTAATTTATCGCTACTTTGGCTTGGGTTAACATCAAAGCCAACCACATAGGCGGGATCATTAAAGGCTAACTCAAATGATGCTTGGCCATTAAACGGATAAACCCGAATGCGGCTAATACCACGCTCGCGAGTTTGCACCACCATATAGTCATTTAGCAGCAACACATCTTCAATGCGCGAATTGATATCGTGGGCAATAACGTCCTGCCAAGCATTCTTGTCTGCTGCTTGAGCGATATCCACTTTCATTAAACGAAAGTTAGTCGCTTGCCAGTTAGTCAGTATGTAGTAACTGTTACCTAGCTTAGAAACTGAATACTCATGGTCTTCTTCTCTTGGCAAAATAGCCGCAAATTGACCTAAAGGTTGATTGGCATCAAGCACACTGACTTCACTGGTCACTGTGCTTTCGGCATATAGCTCGATGTTAGATTGATCTAGCGACTTACCTAAGCCAATGTAAAACGCATCGTCTTGCTCTTCATACACTAAAACATCGGCAGACTGCGGTGTACCTAACTGATGACGGAACACTTGGTAGCCAAGTAAGGTCTGCGGATCTTTAGCGATATAAAACACATGTTGGTTATCGTTAGCCCAAACCACACCACCATCAGTGCCTTCGAGCTTATCTTGTAATAGTTCGCCGCTGGTTAGATCTTTAAAATACAAGGTGTAGATACGGCGACTCAGTAGATCTTCAGCGAATATCAGCTTAGTTTCATCAGGGCTGACCGACACTTGGCCTAAGCCATAAAAGTCTTCTCCTTCGGCGCGTTCGTTCACATCAAGCATGATCTGTTCGTCATCACTATCAAGCTCTGCTTTACGGGCAACAATCGGATACTCAAGGCCTTGTTTGTAATAACGGTAATACCAGTGCTTATGCCAAAAATAAGGCACACTAGATTCATCTTTATCTAAACGTCCCACCAGCTCATCAAACAACTGCTGTTTAAGAACAGCAAACGGCTGGAACTCTTGTTGGGTATAGGCGTTTTCCGCATTTAAATGGGCGATAACTTTGTCAGCTTTACGCTCGTCATCCCGCATCCAGTAATAATCGTCAACACGCGTGATGCCATGAAGTGTCATGCTGTGAGGTACTTTAGCCGCTTGAGGTGGCGTTACTGGGAGTTTCGAGGTCATATCATTACATCCAAATAGTCATATCGCGGGGAGTTGACGCGCGAAGTGTTAGTACACTTTAATCGATATTTTTGTTCGTTTATTGCGCTAGCGCGCCATTTTGCCACGTCAGCTTGTCATTTTATTCAATAAGGGGCAACATAGCGCCACTTGGTTAATGACTCTTCCCTTGAATGAGCATTAACCGGGATAATTCTCAGGGCGGGGTGTAATTCCCCACCGGCGGTAAGTTATTTAGTGATAAATCACCATATAAAAGCCCGCGAGCGCCTAGTTTACGCTATATAAGTAGCGCTGAATATCAACTAGGGTCAGCAGATCTGGTAAACAGACCTTAACTACGACGCCCGTCGTTTCTAAGGTTGTACCTACTCCAGAGCCGACGGTAATGAGTATTGATGTAAGTCAGTACACTGAGTCCGGATGAAAGAGAATATAAGAAAAAACCAGAGAACCTTAAGCTATGGTTGGCTTTATGGGGCTCTGCGTTGATCTTATTATGCGCATCCCTTAATGCCACCTTTGGCTATAGGTATGTGCCATTTTCTGTACGCCCTGATTCTGGTCAACCCAATGTCGTATTTTAAGGATGTTATCCATGAATCAGTCTTTACTTGCCGCTTATGGCAATCCAATCGAACGTGTTAACGCTGCACTAACTGCACTACGCCAAGGCAAAGGTGTACTAGTCGTAGATGATGAAGACCGAGAAAATGAAGGCGATCTTATCTATTCAGCCGAAACGCTTACCAACCAACAAATGGCGCTGCTTATTCGTGAGTGCAGCGGTATTGTGTGTCTTTGTTTAACTGACGAACGAATCGAGCAGTTACAACTGCCGCCAATGGTCAGCGACAACAACAGCCAGTACGGCACCGCATTTACAGTGAGTATCGAAGCAAAACAAGGTGTCACTACAGGTGTTTCAGCGGCAGATCGTGTTACCACAATTAAAGCAGCGATTGCAGATAACGCTAAACCTGATGACTTAGCTCGTCCAGGCCATGTATACCCTTTACGTGCTCGCCCAGGCGGAGTATTAGAACGTCGCGGCCACACTGAAGGCACGGTAGACTTAATGAAGCTTGCCGGATTAAAGCCTTTTGGGGTGTTATGTGAAGTGACATTGCCAGATGGCACTATGGCGCGCTTGCCAGAAATTATCGACTTTGGTCAGCAGCATGATATGCCAGTACTGACGATTGAAGATATCGTGGCTTACCGTAATAGTCAGTAATACGTAACACCTGTGCAATAACGGCAATGATTAATAGTAATCACTGCCGTTTTTTTTAGGTTAATCGTCAACTAATTAAGGTAATCTTGCATACAAAATCCAGAACTACATCAATCAAACTCTTGATTAAAAACACAATTGATATATTCGTTAAAAATCGTGACCTAGATTAGACTTTAGTTAATTAAGTAGGACAGCTTTGGTTTTATATGGTTATTATTCATCGCGCTTTTCTTTTACATTTCATCAGTACGGCATAGCCCTGCCATAACCATACCCTGTGGAGGGTCAACGCTGAATGCAATCCGTATTAAGCCGATTAAGCTTAAGGAGTAAACTCCTTCTATCTGCAGCTTTACCTGTATTTATATTGGTATTGCTTGCGATTGTTAGCGCGGCGACCTTACTAAAGCAATATCAGGATGCATCGGCAAACGTGCTAACAACTCAAGTTACCTTGGGTATAGAAAAGGTGATTTTTGAACTACAAAAAGAGCGTGGACTCTCAGCGGGCTACCATAGCAGCAGCGGTACTCTGTATAAACAGGAGCTTCAACAGCAGTGGCTTGCTACTGATAAAGCATTTCAACAGTTACTAGTAAACTCGTCACTTGAAGAAACTATAAATACCGTTAAAAGCGATATAAACCTGTTTAACGCTCTACAAGAACTCATCAGCAAAGCCAGCGCAGAGCGACGGAATTTAGATGCTGCTCGGCAAGATATCATTAAACTTAATACCCCTGAATTTTTTGATTTCTATTCACTACAGACTTTAAACCTGATTAATTTTGTGTCGCAGCTGCGCTTTAAAAGCGATAAATCCTATCAAGTACTAGTGCAATCTGACTTAGTTAATATGCTAAAGGTGCAGGAGTTAGCAGGCCAAGAGCGAGGATTAATTAATCAGCTTTTATCTGCACCTATATTAGAACCTGAGTATTTCGAACGAGTGACTCAAATCAGCCTTCAGCTCGATAACGCTGCTGAAAACGCTTTCACTATGATGACACTCGATAACCGTGATAATTTCAGTCAATTATTAAATAGCCCTCAAATACAACAAATTTCCGATTACCGAGCTCAACTAAAACAACAGATTCATTTAGTAAAGCAAGCAGAACTCATCAGTGATTTAGTTGGCTATGGCGGGCTTAATTACAATTTAAACGGTTATTTGACCACTCTAAACCCTGACTATTTGGCAAGTTTTAAGAAAAACTACTTTACGCTGCAAGCTGCCTTAGAAAGTTTAAGCCACAATCAAACACTCAACCCCAACCAACAGCTCTTAGTTAATACCCTACGACAAACAGCTGAAAATTATCAGGAGTTTGTGCTTCATGCTGAAGAAACTGGCCAACCTAAAGCCGATGTGACTCTCAAGTTCCTAGGCTTAGATATGGCCTTACATAGCAGTTTATATCGACTGCAACGACAAGTCCCTGTCGTTAACAGCCAAGTTTGGTGGCAATCTGCTAGTGTGGCCATCGATAAGCTACATCAGCTCAACCTACAACTGACTGAAAAAATTGCCCGTCAGAATGAGATAGAAAAACAGCAGATTATTTATTATCTCTACATCAGCTTATTTACTGGAATGCTATTTTTCTATTTAGTATTTTTATTAGGTAGAAGCATTGCTAACAACCTTATAGATTCTGTGACCTGCATAGTTGACGATGTTGAAAAGCTAGCAAAAGATCCAGATTTGGAACTCAACCTCGCACTAAATGGCAACGACGAACTGACTCAAATATCAAAGGCCATAAACCAAATGATGTCAGAGCGAATGAAGTCCAAACGCGCACTGCACCAAGCTTCAGCCGTATTCAGCCACTCAGCTGAAGGCATTATGGTTACTGATGCCAATAATTGCATTGAACTAGTTAACCCAGCTTTTACCAAGATCACCGGTTACAACCTTGAAGATGTAAAAGGAAAAAAGCCTAGTATTTTAAGCTCAGGGCACCACACGCCAGAGTTTTATCAACAACTATGGCAATCACTGTCAGATAACAGTAGCTGGGAAGGTGAGATCTGGAACCAACGCAAAGACGGGCAAATATATCCTGAATACCTAAAAATAACGGCGGTCAAAAATAGCCACAATGAAACGATACAACATATTGGATTATTTTTAGATATCAGTAATAACAAGCAGTATGAGCAAGATATTTGGTATAAGAGTAATTACGATTCACTCACAAAGTTACCCAATCGACACTTATTTTCTTCGCGCTTACAACATGCAATAGATGCAGCTGTTCAACAAAATACTCAAGTCGCTATTTTCTTTATCGATTTAGACAGATTTAAGTACGTCAACGAGTTACATGGTCATACTGCTGGCAATAAAATACTAAAACAATCAGCAACCAGGCTGGAAGCCGTACTTGGTATTCAAGACTCTATTGCTCGCATTGGCGGTGATGAATTCATTGTCATCGCACCACTTAATAATACAAGTGTAGGTGCAGAGCCTTTAGCACAAAAGCTCAGCGACGCCCTATCTCGCCCCTTCATATTAGATGGCAAAGAAATCAATATTTCATCTAGCTTCGGTATTGCCTTCTACCCAGAGGATGGTCAAGACATTGAGATGCTATTGCACAACTCTGAAACCGCCATGTACCAAGCTAAACGTGATGGTCGTGCGCATTACCAGTATTTCTCCCCAGAAATGAACGTTGAAATGCTCGCAAGAATGCAACTTGAGCAACGACTCCGCAAAGCAGTAAAGCAATCAGAGTTTCACCTTGAATATCAACCTATCGTCGATATGCGTAGCGGCGCAGTTACCAGTGTTGAAGCGTTAATTCGCTGGCAAGATCCTGAGTACGGCTTAATTTCACCAGAACACTTTATTCCCATTGCAGAAGAAACCGGACTAATTGAGCCCTTGGGCGAATGGATCTTACATCAAGCCCTAACCGACTTGAATCAGCTACATAGCCAAGGGTTAATGATTAATATGGCCATAAATGTATCTGGCCGCCAATGTATAAACTCCAAAGGTATTAGTTTTTACGATGTACTCAATGATGCATTAATGCAGCACGCAATTGCCGCGCAATATGTACATATTGAAATTACCGAGAGCATACTCATTGAAGATAAACCTATGTGCCTAAAAGTCTTAGAAGCGATCAAGGAACTAGGCATAGAGATCTATCTTGATGATTTTGGTACGGGGTACTCAGCATTAAGCTATCTAACTAAATGCCCGATTTCCGTCATCAAAATAGATAAAAGCTTTATTGATAAAATACTTATCGATCCGTCGGACGAAAAACTGATTAGAGCAATTGTAATGATGGCGCAAAATCTCGATTTGCCTCTAGTCGCAGAAGGGATTGAAACAATTGAACAATGGAGATTCTTGAATGCTTTAGGCTGTGACTATGCCCAAGGCTACTTAATGTCCAAGCCATTACCAAGCATTAAGCTATTAGCGCACTTACAACAAGCAAAACCGTTTGACTACTTAACCTTGCCAACTGGATTAGCAGTAGTGCAGTAGCAATACAACCATAGGTAAAAAAATAGCAGCCAGTGGCTGCTATTTTTTACAAAAGCTAACGCTTACTCTGCAGCGCTAGTCATTACGCTTGCTGATTCTTCAACAGCCATTTGTGCCAAGTCTTTATCAACAAAGAATAGCGCCTTACCATCTTCACCCACTAGGCGGATTTTATCTACGATAGACTTAAATAGCTTTTCTTCTTCGTGTTGCTCTGACACATACCACTGTAAAAAGTTAAAGGTTGAGTAATCTTGGTTAGTGAATGCTGCATGAGCAAGCTCATTAATCTTCTTAGTGATTAATTGTTCATGCTCGTAAGTGTATTCAAAAAGCGCTAGCAATGACGGAAACTCAGCTTGCGGAGCTTCAATCGTCCCTAGTAATGGCATACCACCTGTTTCACTCACGTAAGTAAATAAACGCTGCATATGGCCCATCTCTTCGTCAGCATGAGCGCGCATGAACTTAGCTGCACCTTCAAACCCTTTATCTTCACACCATGCACTCATTTGCAGGTAAAGGTTAGAGGAGAAGAACTCCATATTGATCTGGTCATTTAACTGGTCAATCATCTTCTGGGCCAACATATCAAATCCTTAATGCTTTCGGTTTATCGCACATTGTTATCAAGCTAGTTAATAATTGCAATAAAATTTACTTAAGTGATTGTTAATTAAATAATAATAGTTTTCATTTACAGCATTTCAAGTTACCTTGATTACGATCTTTTTTAACAAAAAAGTCAGTTAAATCAGACTTAAGGCGCTTGTTAGACTTCAAATAGCCCTAACTTAATGATTGCCATTAATGACTATTCTATTTTAACTGTGTTTAAAAACTGCCGCGCAGATCATAGCCATCTGTAATCACCATGGCATAATGCACTATATTCGTTTTTACTTAACGTTCCGATTAACGTCCCAAGGATAGATAGATGCAGACTCATGCAGATCCATGTTCTCAACCTAGCCTCATGCATCCCGATCAGGCTATCGTTAAACTATTAGAACAAGTTAAGCCAATCACAGACTCTGAAGTCGTGACATTACCGCAAGCGTTAGGCCGAGTTCTCGCCGAAGATCTTGCCTCACATATTGATCTCCCGCCATTTAACAACTCTGCGATGGACGGCTACGCCTTTAATTTTGCCGATCTTAATGCAGGTTCTCCGCTAAAACTTATTGGCCAGTCTTTTGCGGGTCATCCTTTTACAGGTAAGTGCATTGCAGGTGGCTGCGTTCGTATAATGACTGGCGCACCACTACCAAGTGGCTATGACACTGTGCAGATGCAAGAAAAAGTCAGTGCTGATGGCGACCAAATCAGTATTGAAGCCCCTAAAGAGCTGGGCGCCAATGTACGCTACCGTGGTGAAGAACTTACAAGTGGCACCAAAGTATTAACCGCTGGCACCTTAATTGGTGCCGCAGAAATGGGCGTACTGGCAACTATCGGCGCTAGCCAGTTACGTGTTAAACGTATTGTTAAAGTGGCATTTTTCTCAACCGGTGATGAACTGCGCCCTGTTGGCAGCGAACTGGGCCCAGGCCAGATCTACGACTCTAATCGCTATAGTATTCAAGGTCTGCTGAGCCGTGGCAATATTGAATGGATCGATTTGGGCGTTATTGAAGACGACAAAGAAGCCATTCGCCAAGCCTTTAAGACTGCCTCAGAGTGTGCCGATATGGTGCTGACATCTGGCGGTGTATCAGTTGGTGATGCTGATTACACTAAGCAGATTTTAGACGAAGAGGGTGAAATTACTTTCTGGAAACTGGCTATTAAGCCAGGCAAACCTTTTGCTTTTGGTCACTTAGGTAACGCCGTATTCTGCGGACTGCCGGGGAATCCAGTATCTTCAATGGTGACATTCTATAAACTAGTATGGCCACTATTAACCAAAATGCAGGGCTTACCACAAACAAAACCAGTAACTCTAACGGCAACCTTAAAAGGCGAGATCCGCAAACACGCAGGTCGTGTAGAATACCAACGTGCCATTTTAAGTTATAACGCAGCAGGTGAAGCTGAAGTCGCAATTACCGGTGGCCAAGGCTCAGGCATGCTGACTTCAATGACCTTGGCAAATTGCTTTATTATCTTAGCGCAAGATTGTGATGGCCTAAGTAATGGTGCTCTAGTCACTGTAGAACCTTTTAATGGTGTGCTTTGCTAACGCAAACACTGTACTGATTTAGTTGAAGAGACCAAATTGATGTCTACCGAACAACCGGCAACGGATGAAATATTATCTGACGCTGAGATTTTACGTTACAGCCGCCAAATATCGATTAAATCGATGGATTTCGACGGCCAAGAAAAGCTTAAGCAAGCCAAGGTATTGATCATTGGTGCTGGCGGTTTAGGTTGTGCAGCGAGCCAGTATCTAGCTGTGGCTGGTGCAGGTTCAATGACCTTAGTGGATTTTGACACCGTTGAGATCTCAAACTTACAGAGACAAGTTTTACATCAAGATGCCAATGTAGGCCAAGCAAAGGTCGATTCAGCGCAACAGAGCTTAACGGCGCTAAATCCACATATCGAAATTAATACTATCAACGCAGTTCTCGATGATCATGAAATCGAAGCGCTTGTAGAGCAGCACAGCATCATTATGGATTGCACCGATAACGTTGCAGTGCGGGAACAACTCAACCAGAGTTGCTTTAAGCATAAAAAACCGTTGATTTCAGCAGCCGCAATTCGTATGGAAGGCATGGTCACTGTATTTGACTATCAAGACAGCACACCTTGCTATCATTGTTTCAGTAAACTATTTGGTGAGCAACAGCTTAGCTGTGTTGAATCAGGCATATTGGCACCTGTGGTGGGTATGATTGGTTGTCTCCAAGCGGTAGAAGCCATTAAAGTGATCGCCAATATGGGGAAAACCTTAGCGGGACGTATTTTAATGATCGATGCCATGACCATGGAATTTCGCGAAATGAAACTACCGAAGATGCCACAATGTAAGGTATGCGGCTAACCACTTAGTTTTATTTTAACCCGTCGGGGTCTTCCTATATCCACCGACGAGATAAATCAAAAACGCAGCCTTAAGGTTGCGTTTGTTTTTTTGCTGCGATGCTCGCATCCTTAAGCTTATCTCCTTGCCCCCAGTATCTAGCAAACTCTTCTAACGTCATTCCCGATTTATTGGTCAGCCCAGCTTCGCACTCTTGGCGGTATAGTTGCGTTATAATTTCAAATTCAGCCTTAATAACTGCTGCCATAATAGCAGTATTGCCACGCTTATCTTGCAAACATGCATTGGCTCCTTGCTCTAATAAGACTGCAGTAGCTTGTTGTTGCCCATGATAAGCCGCAACCATCAGAGCGGTATAACTCTCGCTATTACGCTGATCAATTGGAAACCCTGAGCCAACAAAATGAGCTAGCACTTCAACGTCGCCCGTTCTTGCGGCCGCGAAAAAGTAATTCACTAAAAGCTGAGTGTAGCCAAGTTGATACTTCTCTTCTAAATCACTGCGTTCTTCTGTCGTAACAGCCTTATCTACGCCAACATACTTGTCTGCCAAACTAGGCTGAACAGTAACTGTAGACTTGGCCAGCACATCACTGGTGCTAAAAAATGGCTACAAGCGTCAGCCAAACCAAAGCAAGATTTTGTTTCACTGAAAAATACTGATACATAAACTAGATCTCCATAGTCCAGACCTAAACCCAATAGACTGCCGATGAATCACCATTATCAACTGAGTTATCGGTATTATGGTTGCCCGCAAGACGCACTCTAAACTGGGCAGAACAGAGCAACACGCGCCTCACGGGACTTTTTTAAAAATAGTTAACACCAGCCCTATAGCTATTAATGACGGTTAAATATTGGCCCGCCTTTTCACTTCACCTAAATCACCCGATACAGCTTGGGTTAAACGTTTACCAAAATCTTTATCGGCCAGATAGAAGTAGCTCAGCATTTGATGCTTAACATCGGTGTCTTGCACCTTACCTAAGTCACCCGACAGATTAGTGATCAGATCCTGCTTATCTTGTTTGCTCAAACTACGATACAAAACACCTGCTTGAGTAAAGTTATCTTGCTTAGCTATCACAGCTTGCTGCACAGTGCCCGAAATCGGTGTCTGCACTGCGCGGTATCGTGGTTCTTCAACTAACGCTAACTGCTTACTTGGCTGGTAATTCACATCAGAGCTTGTGTAGCCATAGTTAGCCGCCCCTTCTTGGTTATGATTAGCCACCAGCACTTTAGGCTGGTTAATAGGTAGCTGAGACAAATTAGCCCCTAGTCGATAAAGCTGTGTATCGGCGTAAGAGAAAATACGTCCCTGAAGTAACTTATCTTCTGACGGTTCAATTCCGGGAATTAAATTAGAAGGTGCAAAAGCGGCTTGTTCCGTTTCTTGAAAGAAGTTGGTCGGTACGCGGTTCAACGTCATAGTTCCGACTTTGGTTTCAGGCACATCTAGCCACATCTTTGTTGCATCAAGCGGGTTGTAATCAAACTTGCTGAGATCCTCTGGGCGCAATACCTTGACCATAAGATCCCACTTTGGGTAGTTGCCTTGATTGATCTCGCTATACAGATCCTCTGTTAGGTGATTGAAGTTTTGCCCCTGAATTTTAACCACTTCATCTGGGCGTAAGCCTTCAACCCCCTGCTGGCTTTTCCAATGAAACTTAACGTATTTAACTTGATGTTCATCATTAATGAACTTGTAAGCGTGTACTCCCCAGCCATCCATTTTTCGGTAGCTAGAAGGGGTACCCAAGTTGGTATAAACCCACGTTAGCATGTTAGTAGCCGTCGATTCATGACTAAAAAAGTCAAAGAAACGGTTTGGATCTTGAAGGTTAGTAATTGGCGATGGCTTTAGTGAATGCACCATATCAGGAAACTTTATCGCATCTCGAATAAAGAAAACGGGCAGGTTATTACCCACTAGGTCCCAATTACCTTGTTCGGAGTAAAAACGCGTAGCAAATCCACGAGGGTCACGCAGTGTTTCAGGAGAGCCTTTTGAATGAATAACTGTAGAAAATCGAACAAAAACCGGTGTGATTTTGCCTTCTTTGGCAAATGGTGCAGCTTGGGTCAACTCGTTCAAGTCACTGCTAGAAACGAACTCGCCATGAACACCAGTTCCTCTAGCATGCACGACTCGCTCAGGGATCCTTTCTCGCGCAAATCTTTGTAGCTTCTGGATTAATTGGACGTCTTGTAGCAATACGCTGCCATGACTACCTGCCGTAATTGAATTTTGGTTATCTCCAACTGGAGCACCATTATCACGAGTTAAGGTGTCAGCCTGGGCATTAACAGCAACTAAACCCAGTGATAGGGCGAAGCCTGCTTTTTTTACTATTTCCATGAGTATTCTCTTAATTAACAACGTACGCTCTTTCTGCCCAAAAACAGTTTGAGCGATATTGTCAGTTAAAAGAAGCGGTCTTTATCGATTGGATATATCGCAAAAACCTATTACGTCAATACCAAATATTACTAACCAGCTATAAAAAAGAATAATTATCCAAAGAGAACGGTGAAGTCGTTATAGCGAATAAACATAATAAACTTCAATTTTTATACTTACAGTTAAGACAAATGGGTTACAACGACTGACTTGAACTCGAGAAAAAGCTTCCGTAAATTAATATTCAATGGAATAACCCTTTTAGGCTGTTATTACGTTAGTAACACTATCAACCTAATATCAAGCCTGCTAAAACTCGCACGGAGTCGCTAATGAATACTCGTATACTACAAACTCAATATGTAAAAATCACTGCTATCGCAACAGCCATCCTACTGCTAGCTGGCTGTAATCCCGTCCCTAAAGAACCACTAGACTCAGTAGAAGTCAAAAGCCAAGTTCAGCTTGCCAATCCCGCTTCAACTTACTGCGTATCGCTAGGCGGAACTGTGGATATTGAGAAGCAAGCTCAGGGTGAAGTAGGCTATTGCAGCTTACCAAGTGGCGAACGTATAGAGGAGTGGACCTTGTATCGTAAAGATCATCCACAAAGAACAGAAGCAGCAACAACGAGCGTAGAACATAAGCCTCAGGTCGGTTTGCCGAACCCGGCAACTAAAAACTGTATCGAACAAGGTGGTACTGTGGACTTAACCACTAGCATTTGTACCTTACCGAGTGGAGAGCAAATCGAGCAGTGGCAGCTATACCGCAGAGATACAGGTGCTGCACAACAATAGAATAATGAACAGGTCTTATTTTAACAGGGGCTTTAACACTATTGCCTCAGCCCCTGTTTAAATGTTCTAGTAAAGCGGTTACTCAATTGAACGAGCCGAGGCCATCAATAAGCCCTTTTCAACCCAAATAGACACTAAGACGCCCCTAACAATATGTTCAATGGGCTTATCACCCGCTTCAATCATTGGCAGCTTGCCATATAAGCTTTGGTCATATTGCACCTCGTATAAGGTAATGGCTTTATCTTGTTCGACAAAGCGGATTTGCGCAGCTGTCAAACCTTGAATAGAGCAATAACGCCCCCCCAACATCTGACTATTGTTAGTTATTAGTCTTGAGCTAACCAATTTAAAATCTAATTGGATAAAATAATCTCGTAAATCGGATAGCCTTTGCGTTTGCACCTCTAATGGCTTCATCTTGATATGGTTTTTTGCCACTTCCTCGGCAATCTTCCAATCCATTGTCTGCCGTATCAACGATGACTTAGCGCTACCAAACGGATTCCCCAATTTCGATTGCCAAATAATATGCGAATAAAACTGCGCACCCAGTACTATCAATAAAAAAATACTTGCTGCCACTGTCAGCAGCGGCTTTGATCGATAACTATGCCAACCTCTATTTCTGGGCTCATTTGCTAACTCAGCAGCAGTATCAGCTTGAGTATTCTTATTATCGCAATTTTTAGCGCCGTTTTTTATGCCTACAGATAAAAGCTCACTTTGCTCAATATCAGTCAGTAGCGCCTCCACTCTTGCAATGCCGCTGTCACTTAATGATTGGTTTTCTATATGCTGCTTTATCTTGGCTTTAAAATTGATTTCAGGGGTATCAGGTTTGTTAGTCATTTCGTCTGCCCCCTTACCAACTTTGATGATTGATCTAGCTCTAAAGCAACTGACTTTAATTTAATACGATGTAAGCGCGACAATATACTGCCTCTAGGTTGTCCCAAATCTTCTGCAATCTCTGCGGTGCTAAACCCCTCAACGGCCCATAGGTAAAGCACTTCTCTTTCTGCAGCATTTAGCCTGTCAAACAAATGCTCAATTAAGTCATGTTGAATAAAAATCTCTTCTAAACACCTTTCATCCAGCAATGCTGGCGCATTTTCATCTAATGATTCAAAGTCCACCACCTTTAACCTACGGCAGTCATCGATAAATTGATTACGGATAATCGCTCTAATATAAGCTCGTGGATTTGCTGGTTTAGCTCGACATTTGATCCAACGCTCGATAGAGGTTTGCAGTAAGTCTTCAGCTTGAGAGGAGTGAGCCGTTAGACAGTAACAATAGCGATACAGCGCCTGCAGCAACTCTCTGTCCATGTTAACGTTCCGACTTCTGAGGAGTAGGTAAATAGAAACCACAAATCCACTGACGCCCAATCAACTTAGGCAACAAGCTGATATCGTGCTCGAAATGGGTAATTTGCGCTAGGTTTTGCCCTGCTTGTACTGCTTGTAACAGTTGCATCTCTGCTTGAGTTGTAGCACTCAAGCTAACTTTAAATCGGTCGCGATGGACTAGTAGATAATGACAAGGCTCCCCTGCAGGAGTTTCTATACCTTGTAACTCTTTATGCCTAATCCATACCTGTTGCACTGGGTACTGACAGCTCAGTAGTGCCAGATCTGGCCGCAGCAACAGTATCGCTTGCTGCTGCACTTTTTCGCTAAGCTCAGCCAACGCATCTAAATGATAGTGCGGGGCTTGTAAAAAAGTGGGCAAATCCATGGCGTAATAACTTTGATTTATTTGCCACTCCAACTCGGCCAGTTCAGGTAAATATGGCAAATCTACAAAGGCTGAGTGCAGGCTAACTTCATCAGCTAGCCAGCGGGGAAAATCCCGACCATAACGATTTAAATTACTATCCTTGAGCGGATATTGTTGACAATAACCTTTAACTAACTGCGTAAAACAGATGTCACCTACCACCTCTTTACAAACGGGAAACACCAGTTGTAAGGCTCCCACTAACGCTTGGAAGGTGTTATTGCGATAGATATCTACCCGCTTTAGCTCCCGCTCATTAATAAACTGATTTAACCTGTTAGCGTTTCCTTTCGACTCCAGAGCATCGATAAATGCCGACTGCCAATCTGTTAGACGCATTGTTCATCACCAGCGTTGTTATCTCTAATACCGGACGTAATTGCAGTTCGCAAGATGCCTGCAGCAACTTGCTGCTCTTGTAGTAATCGCGCTAGCGTTGGCAAATCACTATCCCATTCAATCATGCTAGGTATGGCCCCATGTTGATTAATATAAGACGTAAATACCGCCCAAACTTTAGGGTCAATAGGGTGGTTATGAGCGTCCAGCAAGTAATCCCCTTTATCGTGAAATCCTGCAAGATGGATCTGCTTAACTCGCTCGATTGGGATAGTCTGCAAAAATGACGACATTGACTGCTGTAAGTTAACGCTAGTGACAAAGGCATTATTGATATCGAGCAACAAATAACAATCCGCCTCTGCTGCGATTGCAGCAATAAACTCCCCTTCACTAAGCTCGTTGTAACGACAACTCATATAGGTAGACACATTTTCTAATAAAATCCTTTCACCCATAAAATCCTGGGTTTGCCTAATCCTTTGGCTAATATGCATCACAGCTTCTTGGGTGTAAGGCAATGGTAATAGATCTGCCACTTTATATGTTTCGTTACCAGAAAAACTGGCGTGCTCAGAATACCAGTGAGCACCGGTTTGCTGTTTAAGCGTTTTGATTTGTTGCAGGTAATTAACATCGAGTGGGTTTGGGCCGCCTAGAGATAAACCCACACTGTGCAATACGATAGGGAATCGTTCACTTACAGCCCGTAATAAATGTTGATTGAGCCCACCAGCAACCAGCCAATTGTCAGCAAGCACTTCAAGCCACGGTACCTCTATACTTTCATCGGCCAATAGTTGTTGCGCATGAGGTAAGCGCAGGCCAATGCCTGCACCCGATATCTCAGACTTAAGCACTAGCTTTTAGCCGGTTTAACCGCTTTAACTTCACCACCGGTTATTTTGTCGCAGGTGCCCGCTGGAACGTAAACCCACTCTGTAGGCATATTGTCTTCTTTGGCTTGCCCTGCACAACCATGGCTACCATCTAACGCACCACAATCATTAGCGCCAGCTTTTGCAATGCCTGCACACTTTTCCCACTCTTTAGGCTGATCGGGCACAGCTTGGGCGCCGATTGAAATACTCGCCGCCAGAATACCCGCCACCGTTGCACCAACTGCCGTATTAGTCGATTTCATGTTAGTAATCCTTTTGATTGGTAAGATGTTCAATAGCTATAACGAATGAACCGGGCTATTGATTGCATCACAGTCAAAAGTAATTCTAGTCGAACCTAAAATTAACGCGGGCAAGTCCCCCCTTCACAACGCTGCTTTCCGGTTAAAAGGTAAGAAATGCGGTATCTATGTTTGGCAAAAAAACGGTAGCCGAGATCAGCTGCGGGCTTAAGCAGTGGACACCTTAGTAATTTTACGTAGCGTTCCTTACCTACAGCAGCCCACGCCTCGTAAGTCACATCTAAGCCTTTGATTAAGGTACCATCAGCCAGTTCACCATGCAGAATACGGTTAGCGAGGATAAAATCGATATAGGGGTATTTCTCAGAAAAGTCATCTTGATTGAGATCTTGTAGCTCAATATCATCATTATGGTCGAGTGCTTTTATCTGCTGCATTTCAGCATCACAAAGCGGACACAATGAGTCGTAGAATATTCTTAATTTCATCTTTACCCTCCAAACAGAATATTTATCAACATCAAAAAATGCGTCAACAGTGCCACGCTAGTCAACCTCACTCGCATACGGCGATACTCTTGATCGACAGGTAAGTTTTGACAGTTTTTTTCGATGCTAAGCAAACTAAAGTAACCGAAAGACAAAGTTACCAATCCCACAGCAGGAACCGCTAACAATAATGAAAACCACGCCAGCAATGCATAAAGATTACTTAAGATAAGCAAGTTGCCGATGTTATTGCTGGCGTACAAAGACAGAACTCGGCCCCAGAGCGTACCGGCCAAAAAACTCAAAATGGTGGCGCTGTAACTGATAAATGCAAATTTAGGATCCAGCCAAGGTGCCACCCAGCCAGCCCAACTCATTACTGTGGTGATAATAAAGGGCAACAATCCTGCGTATCCTAAACCTAGCCAAATTGTTTTCTCACTTTTCATTGCATTTATCTCAGCCTAAATAGTAAAAATAAGTACGCATCAACAAGCGATTTAGATCTTTACTACTGAGCAATAAACGGTAACAGATGATCTAAATTACTGAATATTGCGTACTCTGGCCTATAGTTAAATGAAAAGGACTGCCTATGACCACCAGCAATGCGATCATCAAAATAACCAATTTACGTCTGCGGACCTTTATTGGATTCAACTTAGAAGAAAGACAAAAAATGCAGGATGTGGTGATAAATATAGAAATTCATTACCCAGCTCAAAACGCAATTCGCGAAGATAATGTCGAAGAAGCACTTAACTATAAGAGAATCACCAAAGCAGTGATTCAACATGTGGAGGAAGGTCGTTTTCTACTGCTAGAAAAGCTGGTATCAGACATTTTAGATATTAGCCGTGATCATGCGTGGGTGCAGTTTGCTCGCGTAACAGTAGATAAGCCACACGCCTTACGTTTTGCCGACTCAGTATCGCTCAGTCTTGAATATCACCGTGACTAACACACAAAAAATTCAAGCATAAGCTAGGAGGTACTTATGGATTTATCACAAGCAGATCAAGTACGAAATGCCCTGATCTCTCAAGGGTTGGAAACACCATTGACTCCATCCGATATGGATAACCAACAAAAATATGAACGTATTAAAGGCTTAATGACGGAAGTCGTATCCACTCTAGGGTTGGATCTTACAGACGATAGCCTTTGCGAGACCCCACATCGAATAGCCAAAATGTACGTAAATGAGATTTTTGCTGGGCTTGATTACGCTAACTTTCCGAAAATAGCCCAAATTGAAAATAAGATGGGTGTCGATGAAATGGTCAAAATAAGTGATATTAGCGTTGTCAGCACCTGTGAACATCACTTTATTACCATCGATGGTTTAGCGAGTGTGGCCTATATCCCTAAAAATAACATCATCGGCTTATCTAAAATCAATCGTATCGTGCGATTTTTTGCTCAGCGCCCCCAAGTGCAAGAACGCTTAACTAAGCAGGTTATGGTGGCCTTGCAAACTTTGCTTGGGACTGATGATGTGGCTGTAAGCATTAATGCTACTCACTACTGCGTGAAATCTCGCGGTGTTATGGATACCCAATCACAAACCCAAACCACTGCGCTAGGCGGAAGTTTTAAATCCGATCCATCAACCCGTAGTGAATTTCTCAGACAAAATAGGTAATACATGGCGCAAACAATTTTAATTACCGGTGTTGGTAAGCGTGTCGGGCTTTATTTAGCAACTCATTTGACTAATGAAGGCTATCAAGTCATCGGTACCTATCGCACCCTGCGCCCTGAGTTGCAGCAACTAGAAGCTCTGGGGGTACAACTATACAGTTGTGATTTTTATCAGCCAGAGCAAACCGAGCAGCTGATAACAAACATCAAACAGTCATACCCTAGTCTCAGAGCCATTATCCATAATGCATCTGACTGGCTACCAGATACTGATCACGCCAATCCGTTAGCCACAATAGAACAGATGATGCGTATTCACGCTAGCACGCCCTACGCCATTAATCAGGCGCTAACGCCGTTGTTGCACAATAACGCTTCCCCTTTTGCCGATATCATTCACATTACCGATTACGTCGTTGATAAAGGGAGTAAGAAGCACGCGGCCTATGCCGCGAGTAAGGCAGCATTGCATAGCTTAACTTTGTCTTTTGCTGCCAAACTGGCGCCTAAGATAAAGGTCAACAGCATAGCCCCTGCTATGTTGATGTTTAATCTCGATGACGATGTTCACTATAAGCAAAAGGCACTTAAAAAAGCGCTTATACAGCAAGAAGGCGGTGAAGCTGAAGCGTTAAAAGCGGTGAAGTACCTGCTTGATAGTCAGTATATGACCGGACAAAGTTTGAAAATTGATGGCGGACGCCATCTAGTTTAAGCCAAAATGAACAACAAAAAAGGCACGCTAAGCGTGCCTTCTCTCTGGACTACTGACGGTTTATAGAATAAAACCAATATAGCCCTGCAACACAATTAAGTTAACGATATCGATAAAGAACGCACCAACGATAGGCACAACCATAAACGCTTGTGGTGACGGACCATTACGAGAAACTAATGCCCCCATGTTCATCACTGCAGTAGGTGTTGCCCCCATACCAAAGCCACAATGGCCGCCCGCCATAACTGCTGCGTCGTAGTTTGAGCCCATAACTCTAAATGTTACAAAGTAAGCAAAGCAAGCTAAAACAACAGTTTGTACCATCAAAATAATCAATAGCGGAATGGCTAAATCAAAAATTTCCCACAGCTTTAAGCTCATCAGCGCCATTGCTAAGAACAACGACAACGCCACCGTACCTAAGATATCAACGCACTCGTTATTCATCTTATAGCCACGAGTCATTTCTGTTAGATTGGTAATTATTACCCCAAGAAATAACGCATAGACAAAATCAGGCATCTTTAACCAGCTGATATCAAAGCTTGCAACTAAAGTCCCTACCCACCTGGCACCCGCCACACACAACATAATTATAAACAGGGTTTCTAGTACACTTTTAGCGGTAACGTTATCTTCTTCAAGCTGATCATAGGTCACCAAATCTGGATGGTCTTTATGGTGGTTGCCACCAATACCATATGACGACTCTAGCTTATTCTTATCAATTAACTTTTGCGCTACTGGTCCACCAATAATACCGCCCATGACTAGTCCAAATGTGGCAGCAGCCATAGCAAACTCTAGGGTGTTCATATTGTAGTGGTCTGCAAATGTTTGCGACCACGCAGCGCCAGTGCCATGCCCACCTGAAAGTGTAATAGAGCCAGCAACCAGACCCATTAAGGGATCTAAGCCAAGCATAGTTGCCAAGCTCACACCTACCGCGTTCTGTAAAATGATGTAAATTGACGCAATACCAAGAAAAATGAAGACCTTTTTGCCACCGCGGGCTAGCAGTTTATAACTAGCAGCAAGGCCAACCGTACTGAAAAACATCAGCATCAGCGTATTTTGCATTGGCAGTGAAAACGCTAAGGTAATATTCTGAAAATGAAGCACTGTGATAGCAGCTGCGACAACCAGGCCGCCGATAATGGGCTCTGGGATATTGTACTTTTTGAAAAAAGGAACGTGACGATTGACTGTGTGGCCGATAAACAATACCAAGATGGCGACCAAAAACGATTCTAGTTCTCCGATTGAATATACAGTATTCATGAAACTCCTATCCGTTAGGTTTTGTAGTAAACAACCTACAAAACCAAAATTAGCCGGCTATTCTGGCATATTCATTAGGGTAAATAATATTAGCCGTGTCGGAATTATGGCATCTGGATCATGAAAAATGACTTTTCGGGCAATAAACAACCTATTCGCTGTCTATTTGCACAGGACTTTCAGCCTCTAAAGCCTCCAACTTAGCTCTGTCTGCCTTAGAAATGTATTTAGGCTTATTACTATTTTGCAGTTTAGCATTGGCTTTCTTAAGCTTGCTCATGTGTTTTAGGGTGATTTTTTTAGTACGATTCATTTTTTACTTACGTTGTTTTTATCAACAAACGCCTCAAATAAATTGCTAACTTCAATATTAAGCTAGCAATCGGGATAATTCTTTCAACGCTAATTCTAGACCATTTGACGGTGCTAATGCCGGTAAAGCAGGCAAGTTATCAGCATTCAATAACGTCATCGTTTTTTCGGAAATATTTTCATTAAGCTGAGACGATACGACTAAATTGTGCTTTACGCAGATTTTAATCCGCTTAGGCTGGTCTTTCGAAACAGCAACAGCTACAACGGGCTTAACCAAGCTAATGGCTTGTAATAATGTATCTCCACCACTTAAAACAGCTATTTTTGCTCCTTCAAGTAAACTAATAAAATCTTGATTAGCCAAACTCTTGATAGTAATAACCGAATCAGATGTCGGCAATGCATATGGGTAATTAGAGCCAAATACCATCACACATTTCATTCCGGTTTGCTGTGCTACTTTATTTGCTTCAGTCCAAAAAACATCAGCAGCAAACTCAGTTGCAGCCTTGTGGCCCCCCGAGCCTGCATTAAATAAAATATAATCTTGGTTCTGCAACCCATACATTGTTAGTAATTCATTTTTTCTAATAAGATCAGGAGCAGTAAAGACACTACCAATTACAATAGGCTCTGCGCACTTAGTCCATTGTAGCTTTTGCTTATCCAGCCAACTTATTGGCCCAATTACAAACTCAGGTTGAGCAACCCAATGACTATCTGTCACCTTAGCTCGACCAATCTTCATGCCTCGCGCTCGTTTACGCTTATGCTGGCTAATAAAAACAACCTTGGCACCGATTGTTTTAGCATGTTGCATCTGTGCTTTACGCCCTGAGGCGTCAAAAACAACGACATCAGGTTTAAAATCACTCACCAAAGCATTCACTTCATCAACCAATTTGGTCGGCGTATCTTTTAAAATATGAGTGAAATAGGGGCACTCCGTCGCATAAGATGCTTCTTGGCTAATCGCAAACTGTATTGTCGCATTCGGCCACTTATCCATAATCCCATCAGCAATAATCAATGAGCGCATATACTCTCCACAACCTTCTGCAGAGGAGACTGGAAGAAATAAGAATTTAGGCGCAGACAAATCCATTAAAACACCTTTTTAATACAGCTAAGCCAAAAATGAATCATCATTTCAGGTTAATTAAATCTAAATAAGACAAACAGACTTGATGTGCATCCACTTGCTTCAGTAGGTCAATATTACTAATTTGCGGATAACTTTCTAGCGCCTCATCAATCTTTAATGCCAAAGATTCTGGATCGCGACGAGGAACAAGGTAGTGAGCTAAATCTCCTGTAAGAATCTCTTTAGGGCCATGGTCGCAGTTAGTACTGACGACGGGTGTTTTACACACTAAAGACTCGATTAAAACAGTAGGTAAACCTTCGTAATCTGAACTCAGCACCATTAACTTGGCCGCCTTAATCCAAGGATATGGATTTTGCTGAAACCCCGGGATAATCACCCTATCGAGCACGCCCAATTTCTTAGCTACTCTTGTCGCTTTTTTAGGGTTATTACAAAGTAGAACCAAAGGAATATCATGCTTCATTAATTTTATGGCTTCAAAAAGCACATCATGCCGTTTAGGCTTAGCGAAACGCCCAACATGGATAAGGAAATCACCTTCGGGTATACCTGTTACCTCTTCTTGAGCTTGTTGCTCAATCTTTTCTATTTCAAAAGGGTTGTAAATAGTAGTGATCGAGGCTGGAACAATACGACCAACCTTTTCAATTTCCTGCTTAATGCCTTCAGATACCGTTATCAGGTGTTTGCCTGTTAGCGCTTTTTTAGCTCGTAGCATTTTAAAGTAGGCAAAGGGGCCTAGCTTTTTATTACGCTTTAACGGCTCTTCAATTGAAGAATGCACCACGAAATATAAAGGACTCACTTTAGAATGAGACATCAATAAATTGGTTTTATCTAAGTTAGAGATAAATAGGTCAAACTTACCAGTTTTAATCTCTACCTTTCCTATCCATTCATCTAAGCGCTGCGCTGATTTCTTGATGTTCCAAAAGCTATCTAGGTATTTATCTTGCTTTTTATCAAAACAAAAGTGTATTGGAATATTCTTTTCAATATGATGTTCACAGTGATCAAATAGCACTAATAGATGTGGCTCGTGTCCCTGTTTTATCAACTCGTTTGCTAGCGTAAGCATAACTTTTTCTGCGCCACCGCCAGCTAAGCTGTCAATAACGATAGCAATCCGTTTATTAGCCATTTATTTTTCCTCTAACAAACGAGAAATATCGGCAATACTGACTTTTAAGCCATTCACACTGTCAATTTCTTTCGTTTTATTGATTAGTCGCGCAAGCTCTGCTGGAGCTAATAATTGATCAACCCCCCCACACATTTCCGAAAAATCTAAATTCGATGATAGGATAACGTCGCGGTCCAAGCAGGCCTTTACTCGTGGAGGTTGATCTTTTGCTACGGCAATCCCAAGCGTAGGAACATGCATTGCAACTGCCTGTAACAAAGTGCCACCACCACTTAATACCGCGGCTTTGGCACTGCTCACCAAATTAATAAAGTCCGCGTTAGCGAGTGATCGTATACACACCACACCTTCTATCTCAGGTAACTCCTTGGGATAATTATCCCCAAATACAATTACAGGCTTCAGCTTGTGGTGATCTCTCACATAAAGAGCAACATCTAGGAATAAATCTGCAGCATAACCTTGGTTACACTTATGCCCACCGGATCCAGCACTAAATAATACAAAAGCCTTATCAGCCAAATCATATTCTGCTAACAATGCACCTCTTTGGCTTTCATCAGGGTTAGTAAATATAGGGCCCGTAACTAATGGCTGAGGTCGGTTAATTAGCCATAACTTGAATCGTTCGAATACTGATAATGGCGCAATTGCAAACTCCGGCTGCACGACCCAGTGACTATCAGTCACTAAGCTACGACCAACCTTAAGCCCGCGGCTACGTTTTTTCTGATGTTGGCTAATAAAAATAACTTTGGCACCTGATTCATGCGCATGCTTTAACTGTGCTTTACGACCCGATGCATCAAAAATAACAACGTCAGGCTTTAGTTCTGAAACAATATCATTCACAGCTTTAACTTGTTTAGTCGCTGAATTTTCTAAGATAAAAGTATTAAAAGGACATGACTGCGCATACGGCGCATGTTTGCTTAACGCAAAATGAATAACGGCATCCGGCCAATGCTTTTTAACACCATTGGCAATTATCATTGATCGCATATATTCGCCAATACCTTCTTTAGAAGATACAGGAATAAAAAGAAAAACTGGCGCAGATGGCATATCATCAACTCTCTTATAATTCAGCCGTAACGGCGTAATCATTCAACAAATAAAAACTCGCACAATCGTTGCTTATTGTAACGGAAAACTAAAATCCCAACACATTTATGGACGTGTACGGCTCTTTTCAAATACAGCAATCACGCTATTAACATCAATCCGAGCCATTAAATGTTCCCCTTTAGCACGAGTCCCCCAAGGGATTTCACCTTGTTTCTGCTCATGAATCACTTTGTCGTAAACACTGACAACTGAGTCAAGGCTGGTATATGGGCCCGTTCGTCCTGGATTTGAGTGGGCGTATAAACCTATCACTGGCGTACCTTGGGTTACCGCCATGTGCGCCGGCCCCGTATCAGGCGCTAACACAACGCTTGCCTGTTTAAGGATGGCGAGCAATTGCAATAAGGATGTCTTCCCGACTTGATTTTCTAGGACTGACTTAGTGGCAGCTTGGATTTTCTCTGCTAATTCTTTTTCAAGAGCTGTCGGCCCACCACATAGCATTACTCGGTAGCCTTTAGTCACTGCATAATCAGCCACTGCAGCATATCGCTCTGATAGCCAATTGCGCTCAGCTTTACTTGCGGCGGCACAGATCACCAATACTTGGCTTTCATCTGGGATGAGTGCTTTGGCAAATTCAGTGTCTGTAGCTGGTACCGGAATATTCCAGCTTGGAGCCAAATCTGTCACTCCCACCGCCTTGGCAAACCCCATAAAGCCCTCTAACACATGCGGTGTAGCTTGTGGTTCAATGGCATGATTAGTTACTAACCATTGACCTTCTTTGGCTCTGAAACGATCAAAACCAATACGAATTTTGGCGCGGATAGCTAAAGAGGCGATGGTTGCACGCAAAGCAATTTGCATATGCAGCAATACATCAAACTTACGCCCTTTAAGCGCTCGCTTAAGATTAAAATAACTACGCCAGCCTTGAGACTTATCAAAAATAACAAACTCAACTCCCTCAAGGTGTTGCAATAGCTGGTACTCAACTTTGCCTAAAATCCAAGTAATTTTGAGTTGCGGGTAACGGCGCTGAATTGCCTGCACCATAGCAACCGCATGGCACACATCACCAATAGCAGACAGCCTTAAAAGGCATAGCGACTCAGCATTACTTAAGTCTATGCTCGTTGATTTAGGGTTCTGGTTGTCACTTGAAGTTGATAAGCTCATTAGTGCTCGAAGGTTATTTGGCGCAATCTACCGATCTTAATGTAGAATGCCTGCAGGTTCCACGGTTTAACTTACAATTCTACCTATGAAGTTTAAAAAAACATCTCAAGGCAGCATCGCATATTGCCAGCACACGCCATCAGATATCGAGCCAAGTTGGTTCGGTGCCGAGTTTTGGCGTGAAAAATCAGCGATAACAGGCTCATCTAAAGGCCGTTATACCACTTGGTTTGTAGATGCCAGCAAAATCGAAGCCGAACAAAACCAGTGGGTACTGCGTCATTACTACCGTGGTGGACTGATTGCAAAAATAAGTCGTGATCAATACTTTTTTACTGACTTACAAAAAACACGTGCGATAGCAGAATTAGCATTACTGGAAACTTTATATAAACAAGGTTTTGCAGTCCCTAAACCTATCGCGGCCAATGTAGAGCACTCGGGGCTATTATATCGCGCTGATTTAATTATTGAGCGAGTTGATGGCGCGGAAGATTTAGTGGCTCGTTTAAGCAAAACAGCGATGAGTGAGTCACAGTGGCAGTCTCTTGGTAAGGCAATTGCTGAGTTTCATAATTACGGTGTTTATCACGCTGATCTGAATGCGAAAAATATTCTTATCACTGATGATAAGTTTTACCTGATTGATTTTGACCGCGGCGAACTGAAAAAACCTAACGCTCAATGGCAACAAGCCAATATGAGTCGTTTGCTACGCTCTTTCAGAAAAGAACTAGGCAAATTAAACACATTAGCCTTCAGCGAAGATAACTGGTTACAGCTACATCAAGCCTACCAAGCCAAACTCAAGTCATAGTGATGCTCATAGCCACATTCATGAAATAATCAGTGAAATAAAAAGGTCAGCTTAAAATGCTGACCTTTAATTATTTACGCCGTAATCTATGCCAAGTTAACCATGAATAAAGGCTTCAACCATCTTCAGCTGTTTAGCCAGTGAGCCTCGGTTTTGTGCCACAACCTCTTTTGCTGCCAAGCTTGCTTGGTTATAAGCCTCTGAGTTAGCAAACAACTCAATCAAATGGGCAGCTAATGCAGCTGCGTCATCAACTACAGTTAAGCCACCAGCCGACTGTAACAACTCAGAGATTTCGTTAAAATCACGGTAGTTTGGCCCCATCATTACCGGTAACCCCATAGCCGCCGGCTCTAAGGGGTTATGGCCACCATGTACAATTAACGAGCCACCTACTAGAGCCTGATCGGCGGCACCGTAAAACGTCAGTAGCTCTCCCATAGTATCGCCTAATATAACTTGAGTGCAGGCTAATACAGGCTCTTCAGTACTACGACGCACTAGCGTTAAGCCTGCATTTTTAATTTCAGCAGCCGCTGTATCAAATTGTTCAGGGTGACGTGGCACCATAATCATCAGCGCATTTGGGTAAGTTTGTAGTAATTGCGTATGGGCTTGAATGAGTATCGAAAATTCACCAGGATGCACAGAGCCCGCAACCCAAACTGGTTTATCAGCGGCTAACCATTGTTTACGTAATGCCTTGGCAGTATTAACACGCTCAACATCGATATTGATATCAAACTTTAAGCTACCACAAACCTTAACGCGATCAGGGCATACGCCTAATTCAATAAATCGTTCTGCAGCCTGCTCAGATTGTGCTGCTATACCATCTAGCAACTTGAGCATAGGTAAGGTTAGCTTGTGATTTTTACGATACGAGGCTGCGGATTTAGCAGATAACCTTGCGTTAGCCAGCAGCACTTGCGCATCGGCCTGCTTTAGATAATGGATTAAATTAGGCCACAACTCTGTTTCCATAATGATGCAACACTTAGGCGATAGCTGTTTTACAAAGCGGCGGACACAGCAAGCTAAATCAAACGGTAAGTAACAGTGTTGTACTGAATCACCGAAAGCCCGCGTGACTTCAGCCGATCCTGTCGGGCTCGTCGTAGTAATGGTAATACTGAGTTGTGGATGCCTTGCTTGGATTTGCTTAATCAACGGCACCGCAGCCAAGGTTTCGCCCATAGATACCGAGTGCACTAACAAATCTGTCTTTGCTAGTCGCTTAATTCCAAAGCGCTCGCCCCAGCGCCCGCGATAATCCTTACTTTTAAATGCCCTAAAGGTCAGATAAAGCAAAATGAGTGGGCTAATTAAATATAGCAGGACTGAATAAAGACTACGATTCATGAAATTAAGTACTTTAGAGAGTTTTACTTGAAGAATTAGGTTAATGCTAACATGATAGTCACACCTTCGCGTAATTACACCGAGCATTTACGCTAAGGCTCAGCACCTGAGACGTAATCATTATACTGGATATTAATCATTTAGGATGAATATGAAGACCCGTGACAAAATCGTACAAGCCAGTTTAGAGTTGTTTAATGAACATGGCGAAAGAGCTATCACAACCAATCATATTGCCGCCCACCTGAATATTAGCCCAGGTAACCTTTATTACCACTTCCGCAATAAAGAAGACATTATCCGCTCTATCTTTAGCTTGTATGAGCAGCATCTTGAGTCGGGGTTTCAGCCTTACGTTGATAAAGAGGTCGATGTTGATCTGTTAGTTGGTTATTTCGATGCCATGTTTTATACCCTATGGCAGTTCCGCTTTATGTATGCAAACTTAGCAGATATCTTAAGTCGCGATGAAACGCTGAAAAACCGCTATCTCAAAGCACAACAAGATGTGTTAGCCCGCTCAACTGGCGTACTAGAAAAGCTCAATCAAGATGGCTTTTTGGCAGTTAATGAAACCGATGTTAAGCCGCTTGCTGATACAATTAAAATGTTAGTCAGCTTCTGGATCAGTTACAAGCTCACCCAAACTCAGTCGAATATCGGCTCGATTACCAAAGAGTCGCTATATGAAGGGCTATTACGAGTAATCATGCTATTTAAATCCTATGCAACACCGGATTCTCAGGCAACATTTTCACGCCTAGAAAGCTACTATATAGCATTGGCGAAAGAAGCGGCTTAGCAAAAGCTGCCATTTATTTTGAAGAGGAGGCATTATTAATGCCTCTTTCACAAAATGACTCTTTTTTTTGCATAGTCTGATTATAAATGGCCACGCACTCCTTAAGGAAACCTTTAGTATTTACGTTGTGGTAAATATGATAGCAAGCAGCTGTAAATCTGAGTTTTTTACAGATTAAACCACTAAAAAACATCCGCTGTAAGAACTCTAAATCTTCCGGTCCCCAGCCTTCAAAATCATTATTATAGCCATTAACCTTAATCGCATCATTACGCCAAAAAGCACAATGCCCTCCCATGCCTCTATTCAGAGAATACTTATAAGTCTGCTTAAACTTGATAGGCAAGAAAGGTAATCTTAACGCTTGATCTCTATGCTCAATCCCAGATGTTAAGGAGTGAGGCATTTGCTCGTTACCGAGCAAGCGCTTGCTAGTTTTTTCCGTTAAATAAGCACGACGACCTTGAACGAAAACACCTTTTTCTGCAGCGAGCATATGATCATGGATAAAATGTCGCTCAAGAATCGTATCGCCATCAATAAAGACAATATAATCTCCGGAACTCATATTTATTCCTCGGTTACGACTTAACGCCAATCTATAACCTTTATCTTCTTGCCAACTATGTAACAATGAACAATCTAATTTTGATTGGTACTCCTCAACAAGCTTTCGAGTCACATCATCAGAGCCATCATCAGCAATTATCACCTCAAAAGGGGCTATCGATTGCAATGCAACACTATCCAAAACCTTTCTTAACGCTTCAGGCCAATTATAGGTTGTGATAATTAAGGACAATCTCATGAGCTATACTCCTAGTGATAATGTGCTATAAACGCGCGCAGATTGTAACAGTTCTCAGCGAAAACTTGAGAGAGACTTTAAACTTTGTACCTTTCAAGCAATTGCAATTGGGCCCGCAATTAGAGCTCCAAAACCTTCAATAAGTTCACCTTTTATAAGATAATGCCTTAGTTTAACTAATCTAAACTTTGATCATTCCCTAATCTAATTAATCTCTTAATGTGACTAAAAAAAAAGGCTGTAGAGCCGCGTCAATTAAGGTTAAAATGCCGCCACTCCAAATATCAAAATAATGCTAATTAAGGAGAATAAAGGTGCCTAAGACCTCATTCTACGACCAAATAAATCAACAGCTTGCCGACGTTAAAGCCGAAGGCTTATATAAAAGCGAACGTGTCATTGTTTCTCCTCAACAAACTGCAATTGAAGTTAATGGCGACCAAGTTATCAACTTTTGCGCTAACAACTATCTCGGTTTAGCTAACCACCCAGAATTAATTAAAGCAGCCCAAGGTGGCCTAGATGCCCACGGTTTCGGCATGGCATCAGTACGCTTTATCTGTGGTACTCAAGATATTCATAAAACCTTAGAGGCTAGCCTTAGTGAATTCTTAGGCATGGAAGACACCATTCTTTATTCTTCGTGCTTCGATGCTAACGCAGGTCTTTTTGAAACTCTATTAAGCGCAGAAGATGCCATCATCTCTGACGCGCTAAATCACGCTTCTATCATCGACGGTGTACGTTTATGTAAAGCCAAACGTTTCCGTTATGCTAATAACGATATGGCCGATCTTGAAGCGCAATTAAAAGCCGCTAAAGAAGCCGGCGCACGCAACATTATGATCGCTACCGACGGCGTATTCTCAATGGATGGCGTGATTGCTAACCTTAAAGGTGTGTGCGATCTTGCTGACCAATATGGTGCACTCGTTATGGTTGATGACTCACACGCTGTTGGTTTTGTGGGCCAAGAAGGTCGTGGTACTCATGAGTACTGCGAAGTGATGGACCGCGTAGACATTATCACGGGTACCCTAGGTAAAGCCCTTGGTGGTGCGTCAGGTGGTTTCACTTCTGGTAAGAAAGAAGTCATCGACTGGTTACGCCAACGCTCACGCCCTTACCTTTTCTCTAACTCACTAGCTCCGTCAATTGTGACAGCATCTATCCACGTGCTAGAAATGCTGAAATCAGGCCAAGCACTGCGCGAAGCCGTATGGGAAAACAGCCGTTATTTCCGTGAGCACATGTCAGCTGCGGGCTTCACTTTAGGTGGTGCCGACCATGCCATCATTCCTGTAATGATTGGTGACGCTAAACTCGCTGGTGACTTTGCCAACCGTCTTTTAGCTGAAAACATTTATGTAATTGGTTTCTCTTTCCCTGTAGTGCCAAAAGGCCAAGCACGTATTCGTACTCAGATGTCTGCTGCGCATACCAAAGAGCAAATTGATAAAGCCATTGAGGCCTTTACCCGTATCGCTAAAGAAATGGGCATTATCAGCTAAAATTACCTTCAAAAGGCTACGTTTGTAGCCTTTTTTAAATGATATTTAGCAAGCAGCCAACGCCGCTTGTAATAGGTTATAAGATGAAAGCACTAAGCAAATTAAAGCCTGAAGAAGGCATTTGGATGGTTGATGCGCCTAAGCCAGAAGTAGGCCATAACGATCTATTAATTAAAATCCGTAAAACGGCAATTTGTGGCACCGACGTTCATATCTACAACTGGGATGAATGGTCCCAAAACACCATTCCTGTACCTATGGTTGTTGGTCATGAATATGTGGGTGAAGTGGTTGATATGGGCCAAGAAGTCCGTGGTTTCACTATCGGAGACCGCGTTTCAGGCGAAGGACATATTACTTGTGGTCACTGCCGTAACTGCCGCGGAGGTCGCACTCATTTATGCCGTAACACCTCAGGTGTAGGTGTCAATCGCGAAGGTGCTTTTGCAGAGTATTTAGTCATTCCTGCTTTTAATGCCTTTAAGATCCCAGATGATATTTCTGATGATTTGGCCTCAATCTTCGACCCATTTGGTAATGCGGTTCATACTGCGCTGTCATTTGATCTTGTTGGTGAAGACGTACTCATTACTGGTGCTGGTCCTATCGGCATTATGGCAGCAGCGGTTTGCCGCCATGTAGGTGCACGCCATGTGGTGATCACCGATGTCAATGAATACCGCTTAGAACTAGCTGAGAAAATGGGCGCAACTCGTGCGGTAAACGTTGCCAAAGAAAAGCTAGAAGATGTGATGCAAGAACTAGGCATGACAGAAGGCTTCGATGTGGGCTTAGAAATGTCTGGCGTGCCAAGTGCGTTTCACTCAATGCTAGATACCATGAATCACGGTGGTAAGATTGCTATGCTGGGTATTCCTGGTGGTGAAATGGCTATCGACTGGAGCAAAGTGATCTTTAAAGGCCTTATCATTAAAGGTATTTATGGCCGTGAAATGTTTGAGACTTGGTACAAGATGGCAAGCCTTATCCAATCAGGTCTAGATATCTCACCGATTATCACTCACCATTACAATATTGATGAGTTCCAGCAAGGCTTTGATGCCATGCGTTCTGGTCAATCAGGTAAAGTGATCCTCAACTGGGATTAAATCATTAGTCAGCTTTTGATTTATTCTCCGATGAAGTGACTGTAATATCGACTAAAGACTATTACAGTCGCTTTTGTTTTTTCTAATCTAATCAATACAGGTTTTCTATGTCAGCTTTTCAACATCTTAGCGTTAATCAACTTATTCAGATGCAAGCTGAATCAGACGAATTACAAATCGTTGATATCAGAGATGCAGCTAGCTACGAAGCCGGTCATATTATTGGTTCCGTCAATTTAACCAATGACAATCTCGCTCACTTTATTGGCGATGCCGATATGGACCTGCCACTTATTGTAGTTTGCTACCATGGGATCAGTAGCCAAAGCGCAGCAACTTATCTTAATGAGCAAGGCTTTGATGACGTGTTTAGTTTAGATGGCGGTTATAGCGCTTGGCACCAAGCTAACTTATAAATACGCAAGAGGTAAAAGCATGATAGAGATTGGCAGGCTTCCCAATAGCCGAGCAGCACTCGCTCTCATCGACTACCTAAAAGGGCTAAGTATTAAATGTGAATTAGTGCCCGCCGAACAAGGCGTGATACTGATGATCCATGAGCAGAGCCATTTCGAACGTGCTCATCAAGAATACCTCTACTTTATCCAAAACCCTTATGATGAAAAGTACCTAGCCGCATCATGGGACAACGGTGACACTCAAACCAAACTAGATTATGGTAGTCCAAGTCTGCAGTTAGTCAGCCAATTTATAACTGGCGCAGGTCCACTCACCCTGATGGTATTTTTTACCTGCGTGATTATTTATGCTGGGATGAACCTAGGTTTTGCCAACTCAATTTTCGATAACCTATCATTTTTTACCGCCACTCCTTCAGCCACATTAAATGAATTTTGGCGTGTATTTACTCCTAGTTTGCTGCACTTTTCTGCCATGCATATCATTTTCAATTTGCTTTGGTGGTGGTATCTCGGGGGCAAAATAGAAAATAGAATTGGCTTTGCGCCACTGTTCATCCTACTGTTAGTTGGCGGCACGCTGCCGAACGTATTGCAATACTTTATGGCAGGGCCTCAATTTGGCGGTTTGTCTGGTGTTGTCTATGCTGTCGTCGGCTACACCTGGATAATGGGTGTTAAGCGACCAGAGTCAGGTATCGGTCTGCCACCTGCCTATATTGGTTTTATGCTGTTATGGTTAGTATTAGGTTTTACCGATATGTTTGGCCTATCGATCGCCAATGGTGCTCACCTTGGTGGTTTATTAGTTGGTGTTGTTCAAGGCTTTATAGACAGCAAGACCCGCAAAGTTTAGTGCTGTATTTAGCTCTTCAAAATGTAGCACAACCACTAATAAATTAAGCCCGCTATTTGCGGGCTTTTTAATATCAGCAACAATAGAAAACTATGCCATCTGCAGGACTTTCTCGATCAATTTACTGATACCGGAATGTGCTTCAACAATGTCGGCCGCCAACATATAGGCTGGAGTGCTAACCACTTTGTGTTCCTCATCAACCACAATTTCATGCACACCAACCGCTTTATGTTGACCACCTTGCAGATCAAAAGCCGCGGCAGTGCCAGCATCGCTACCAATAGTACCGCTGACTCCCTGGCCATATAATTGTGGGATCATAATCGGAGCAATACAGATAAAACCTACCGGCTTATGCTTAACCGCAAATTGCGAGATAAAATCTTTTACGCTTGGCTCGACTTGATGCTCTGCGCCAGAAACTGCAAAACTACACAAGTTTTTTGCCGCGCCAAATCCTCCCGGAATAACTAACGCATCAAATTCGCTAATATTAAGTTCATCTACAGCTTTTATTTCACCACGCGCAATTCTTGCTGACTCAACTAAAACATTACGTGTTTCAGTCTCTTCAGCTTCTCCAGTAAGATGATTTACCACATGTAATTGAGCAATATTTGGCGCAAAACATTGATAACTAGCTCCAGCTTTAACTATCTCTAATAAGGCTAAAACGGACTCATGTAACTCAGTGCCATCGTAGACGCCACTGCCGCTTAAAAGAACTGCTACTTTTTTCATTAAAAAGCCTCTTTATATATCATATTGTTTTAACAAACTTGTAATAAATTGCTTGATCAGATTATTTATCATGCTAAGTTAGGTCATCACTTTAGCAAGTGAATAATATTTAACCAAGGGATGGGTTTAAAATACGCATAAAAATAAAAAGTCCACATAATTAGTTCAAATAATCAAAATAAAAGCCACTTCACACATTAATTTTTTTTGATTAAATATCAACAACTTACGCTTACGCGCATTTATTCCTCTTTTTGCTCAAGATCGAGTTACTCAGTTTCACTCACAGACTTATCCACAGGCTGCGATGTATTTTTACGTGGCCGAAATTGCCCTAATATGGCATGCTAGCGCCATCATCGAATACCGATAAACAAATACTAAATTATGCCTAAAATTGCCGATAACCCTTTAATTCTTGTGGATGGTTCTTCATACCTTTACCGCGCTTACTATGCTCCACCTCATTTAACGAATTCTAAAGGCGAAGCAACCGGTGCCGTGTATGGCGTAATCAATATGCTGCGTAGCCTAATTAATCAATATCAGCCATCACAAATGGCAGTGGTGTTTGACGCTAAAGGTAAAACATTCCGTAACGACATGTACTCAGAGTACAAAGCACAACGCCCACCAATGCCGGATGACCTACGCACCCAAATTGAACCTTTACATCAAATTATTAAAGCGCTCGGTTTACCACTAGTTTGTATTCCAGGTGTTGAAGCCGATGACGTAATTGGCACTATTGCTACTCAAGCCAGCAAAGAAGGCCGCGCAGTATTAATCAGTACAGGCGATAAAGACATGGCGCAATTAGTGGATGACAATGTCACACTAATTAACACCATGACCAATACCATCATGGGTCCTGCAGAAGTGACTGAAAAATTTGGTGTAGGCCCAGAGCTAATCATCGACTTATTGGCACTTCAAGGCGATAAAGCCGATAACATTCCAGGTTTACCAGGTGTTGGCGAAAAGACCGCATTAGCCATGTTAACCGGAGTCGGTGGCGTAGATAAAATCTTAGCTGCACCAGAGAGAATGCCAGAACTTGGCTTCCGTGGCTCAAAAACCATGCCGGCTAAAATCATTGAGCATGCCGATATGCTTAAACTCAGTTATGAGTTAGCGACCATCAAACTAGACGTTGAGCTAGAACAAGATTGGCGTGCATTATCAATCGAGCCAGCGAATAAAGATGAGCTAATTAAGTGTTATGGCGAAATGGAGTTTAAACGCTGGTTAGCAGAAGTGCTCGATAACAAACCATCAAGCAAAGCCTCAGCAGACACTGACGATGATGCACCAGCAGCTAAGCTAGATATTGAAGTTGAATACGACACGATTCTAACTCTTGAGCAATTAGATACTTGGGTAGCTAAGCTAAATCAAGCTGAACTTATCGCAATAGATACCGAAACCACTAGCCTCAACTATATGGAAGCAGAGTTAGTCGGGATCTCGTTTGCGGTTGAAGCCGGTAAAGCCGCTTATCTGCCTTTAAGCCATGATTATGTTGACGCGCCAGAGCAATTAGATAAAGCGCTAATATTTGAGAAACTACAGCCATTACTTGAAGATGAATCGATTAAAAAGGTCGGTCAAAACTTAAAGTATGACATCAGTATTTTTGCTAATGCAGGCATAACGCTGCGCGGCGTGCAATTCGACACCATGCTTGAGTCTTATGTGTTTAACTCTGTCGCTTCTAAGCACAACATGGACGATTTAGCGCTTAAATACCTTGGCCATAAAAATATTAGCTTTGAAGAGATTGCTGGCAAAGGCGCTAAACAGCTTACGTTTAATCAAATTCCATTAGAAACTGCAGCACCTTACGCTGCAGAAGATGCAGATATCACGCTACGCTTACACCAACATTTGTGGTCACGCCTAGAAAAGCATACAGAGCTTGCAAGCGTATTTACTGATATAGAGTTACCACTGGTTAATATTCTGTCTGATATTGAGCGACAAGGCGTATTGATTGATAGCATGCTACTTGGCCAACAAAGCGAAGAGTTAGCGCGTAAGATTGATGACCTAGAACATAAAGCTCATGAGATCGCGGGACAGCCATTTAACTTAAGCTCGCCAAAGCAGTTACAAGAACTGTTCTTTGAAAAACTTGGCTACCCAGTAATCAAGAAAACCCCTAAAGGCGCACCGTCAACAGCAGAAGAAGTGTTAGTTGAATTAGCGCTAGATTATCCGCTGCCTAAGATCATTCTTGAGCACCGCAGTCTAGCTAAGCTTAAGAGCACCTACACAGATAAGCTGCCGTTAATGGTTAACGCTAAAACAGGTCGTGTGCACACTAGCTACCACCAAGCTAACGCGGCAACGGGTCGCTTATCATCAAGCGAGCCTAACCTGCAGAATATCCCAATTCGTACCGAAGAAGGCCGCCGTATTCGTCATGCGTTTATTGCCCCACAAGGTAAAAAAATCCTCGCTGCCGATTACTCACAAATCGAATTAAGAATTATGGCGCACTTGTCGCAAGACAAAGGCCTACTAACTGCGTTTGCTGAAGGTAAAGACATTCACAAAGCTACCGCAGCAGAAGTGTTTGATGTTGATTTCAGTGAAGTCACTACCGATCAGCGTCGTCGCGCTAAAGCGGTTAACTTTGGCCTAATCTACGGTATGTCGGCATTTGGCCTAGCCAAACAACTCGACATTCCAAGAGCCGAAGCACAGAGCTATATCGACACTTACTTTAAACGCTATCCAGGTGTACTTAAGTACATGGAAGAAACGCGCGCTATTGCTGCCGATCTTGGCTATGTTTCTACGCTATTTGGTCGTCGTCTGTATCTACCTGCGATTAAAGATAGAAATGCGATGCGCAGACAAGCAGCTGAGCGTGCGGCAATTAATGCGCCGATGCAGGGCACCGCTGCCGATATTATTAAAAAGGCGATGATCAATATTGCTCAATGGATTGAAACGGAAACAGCCGGTGAAATCACCATGATCATGCAAGTACACGATGAATTGGTATTTGAAGTCGATGCAACTAAGGTTGATACACTACAAGCTAAAGTGTGTGAGCTGATGGCCGCAGCTGCTAACTTAGATGTTGAGCTACTTGCTGAAGCTGGAGTGGGTGATAACTGGGAACAAGCTCACTAGTTACCGATAACGTCAATAAGTTAGCTGACAGCATTGGCTCGTCAGCTAACTCATTTTGAGGTACTTCCCCCAATAAACTTTGCAAGCTAACAATAAATCGATGCTACTAACGCTATTTTCTATAAACCACACGTAAATACTCTACACAGCTCGTAAAAATTGATGTTTTAGACACTTCTGCAGTAAATCTTTCTCGTTACTTATCTATCTAGACAGTTTTCTATATGAAACAAGCGTTCAATTTCAAATTGATCCACTACAACATAAAACAATCAAACTAGGCATAAATTGTTGATATATAGCTATATAACTGAAATTTTGAGATCAAAGTGTGTATTTTTATTGAACAAACATTGGGATATCCATCACATTATTGTCTGTTTTTTACAAAAACAGTTTTTCATATAGCGGTTAATGGAGTAGTATTCTCTGCGTAGGGTACAGAGGTTAAGATGTTCTATCTTTCAGACCTTTTTTTTACGTTTGCTACTCTGTAGTAAATGGCCAAATTATGGCGCCCCAGTGAATCTAATTCGCTGGGGCTTTTTTTCGTCTGCAAGAAAATTTAGAGTAAATACTTTAAATCGAACAAAATTCGAGTTATGCTGTGTTCATTAAGCGATATCAACATAGTTTGATTGAACTTGAGTCTTGTTGAATTTAGCTTCTCCCCAAAAGAGCTAATTTATGCCGATGGTTTATGCCGTCGGTTTTTTTTTGGCGAAAATTCAGTGTTATTACGCTAAAGGCCAGAAAAAAATCCATAAAAAAACGCCCCCATTTGGGAGCGTCATTTAACAAGCCGTGGCGGATCTATATACCAATAACTCGTTATTTGTTGTCAGATTCGGCTTGAGCCGCAATTGCATCCGCTTCTAGCTGCTGCATTAACCATTCAGGTTTACACCAACTATCAAGAATGCCTAACACTTTGCCTTTACCAATCCCTTTTAATGAAGAGAAAGGCTCAACTTTTACGCCATCTTCAAAATGGCTTAATTTTTTGCGCACTTCGTTAACCATCTTCATTCTAGCGCTTTGACCTAACTTATCAGCCTTGGTCAACAATGCTAAAACAGGAATATGGCTCTGAACTGCCCATTCAATCATTTGCATATCAAGATCTTTAAGTGGATGACGAATATCCATTAAGACCACAACACCGCTTAAGCAATCACGCTTTAGCAGATATTCACCCAGCGCTTCTTGCCACTTTAGCTTTAGTGCTAAAGGAACTTGAGCAAAGCCATAACCTGGTAAGTCAACCAAGCGGCGGTGCTTATCTAGTTTAAAAACGTTAATTAACTGCGTACGTCCAGGTGTTTTACTAGTACGGGCAATTTTTTGCTCTGTCAGTAAATTCAGTGCACTTGACTTACCCGCGTTAGAACGACCCGCAAATGCAATCTCCACCCCAACATCACCAGGGAGGTATTCATTCAAGTGCGCGATGTCTGGCGCACTAATTAAAAACTCTGCTTTACGGAAATCGATACGAGATTCACTCACAATTAACTCCAAAATTTTATCAACTTACTTAGCTAAATATCGAAGAGTTGCTTACATTTTCACAATTTCGTGTAAAATATTACCCCGATCACATAAAATACATTTTATCACGCTTGCGGGTCTTCCTAGTAAGCTCATGACAAATATTTTAATAAGAAGTTGGAACGCCATGAAAAAGTTAGCTCTTGCGCTGTCTGTTTTAGCCACAATATCTGCACCTGCTATGGCAGAAGGAAATGCTGAAGCCGGAAAAACTAAAGCCATCGTTTGCTCTGCTTGTCACGGTGTTGACGGCAACAGCATGATAGACATGTACCCAAAACTTGCAGGTCAACATAGTACATACCTAGAAAAGCAATTACATGATTTCCGCAGTGCAGCACAGACTGGCGGTAAACAGGGTCGTATGGATCCAATCATGGGTGGCATGTCTGTAGCGCTTAGCGATCAAGACATTGCAGACCTAGCTGCATTTTATGCTAGCCAAGAACATAAAGATATCGATGTTAAAGATGTGCCAGAGCTTGGGGCACAACTTTACCGAAATGGTGATGCTACCCGTGGCATTACAGCTTGTATCGCATGTCATGGACCGCAAGGTAACGGTGCGGAGCTTGCTGGCTTCCCTGCAATTAACGGTCAACATGCAAATTATATCAAGATCCAGCTAAATAAGTTCCACGATACAAATCGTAACAACGACTTAAATGGCATGATGCAAGACGTTGCTAAAAAGCTAAACAACGATGATATCGACGCATTATCTAAATATATATCAAGCCTTAAGTAAATATTAGCCTTAACTAAATAGGACGGGAAACCGTCCTTTTTAATAGCATGCCGTTTACGTTTACGTAAACTTCACGCAAAAACCTACTTGACAGAGATCACAGTTCTAGGTTTAAATAGCTCCCGTACCGAGATGAACCCAACTGTTAGTACAAAAAATATTAATAACAACTTACAGATTTTGGTATGTATACATTTAAGATATAAGAATAAATTAACTAAATAATAATAATATTATTGAGACCACTCACTAAAAATAATAAGAGTAGAGATTTCAAATTGAAGTCCAGGTCGTAAGAATTTTAGTAAGGATTTGGTTAGGAAGGCCAAAACGCTATTTAGCATTAAACCTTACATTCAGAGAAACGCGCTCCAATAGGAAGGTGTTTGTAGGATACAAACACAGCAAAGGAAGCTACTAGCTTAGGATGCACTTGCGGGAAGCTTGTTATCACTGGACGATACTTAAAAAAATATACATGGATGGTTACTTAGGCGTCATTGGATGGACGAATAAAAATTGTGATGTGTCTTTAAAGACCATCTACGGAAACTGTTGTCAGGATGGCGACAGGTCTAAAAATAAAGTGTCGGGAAGACCATAAACGATAAGACATGCATGGAAAGCAGACAAAAAATAAGATGGATATTGACCGGGATAGTCACATAGCAAGTATGGATACTTGAAATCAGAATTGGTGCGGATTAGCACTTTTATAGAGGCGACAGATTAATCTGTCGCCTTTTTTTATTTCTCAGTTTTCTATCTTGATTTATACTCAAATTAATTAAGTCATTGGTTTAGCTAATATATGCGTAGATGCCCTCTTTGTCATAGTGATCGTACCGCACGGTTTTTCGCCGACAAAAAGCGCTGCCTATACCATTGCCTGCAATGCCAATTAGTCTTTGCCGACGCCAACTCACACCTGCCTCCCTCTGCTGAGTTGCAAAAATATCGGCTCGCCAATAATAAGCAAAAAGCCCTTGCACGCTTTGTCCTAGACTTGGTCGAACAATGTGAAGATGGCCATACGCCTTTATTGGGGCTCAACTTTGGCCGCACTCTCGATGATAAAACCTTAAGAAAGCTCAATAAAAAAGGTCATCAACTCAATCAATATAACCCTAGCCTTGCTCCTTGGAACCGTGCACTAAAACAAGAATACGATTTCATTTGTTGTTATCGAGTATTTGAACATTTTCGCTTCCCATTTAAAGAGTGGAACTTACTCACTCAGTTACTCAAGCCCGGAGGGTGGATGGCAATTTGCACACCGTTACTGAGTGATCTCAATGCTTTCGGTAAGTGGCACCATAAGAATAACCTGACCCATGTCAGCTTTTATCAACAAGCAACATTCGAGTTTCTAGCAAAGAAAGGCGCTTTTAAGCTATTATTTGCAGCAAACGGTCTCATTCTGGTGCAAAAACCATCAGGATCTGATATAACACGCGACCAAACTTCCGTTGTTGCATAAGCCAAGCAGCTTTTCAGCAATAGAGTCTTTTAAGTTATCGAGATAAGCGATCATGTCCCGTAGTAAGAAAATGCGTAAGAGCAACGATAATGCTCCAAAATTAGCCCCAAGAACCAAGAAGAAAGATCGTGTTCTTGCAGGCAAAAAACAAGTTGCTGGCAATAAAGCGGGAAGTCGTCATAACGCTTCGATGATTGAAAGCCAAGCTAACGGTGGTAAGGCTAAAAGTGCTGATCCACGCCACGGTAGTAAAAAGCCTGTGCAACTCAATATTCATGCTGAAGTGAAAGCTGAGCCAAAACCAAAAGGGCCTAAGCTAACTGATGAGCAGAAACTATTGAAGCTGGAAGAAGATCCAAGACTCAATAGCCTGTTAGACATGCTTGAAGAAGGTAAAAACCTTAACGCTGAAGACCAAAAGTGGCTGAACAAGCAACTCACTCAAATTGAGACGCTGATGGACAAGCTAGGCATCACTGATGAAGAAGATGATGCACCGCAAAGCAAGAAGTCAGTTAACGATGATGACCTATTCGACAAGTTCGAGTCTGGTGCAGATCTGCTAAAAGACTACTTCGACAAAGACTAAATTCTTCTATATAAAACCGATGGCATCTTTATTGATGCCATTTTTTTATCCATAATCGTCACCTGTATCCCACTTCGACCAACTAGGGTTTAGTATGACAACGACCTTCATTATTCTTGGTGCACTTATTATTGTCGCGCTTACGGCGTATGCGACCTACCTCGTGATTCAAGTGCGCAAACAACAGCGACGTAAAATAGAGCAGCAACAACAGCAAGCTGCCGCAGCCAAAGCTAAGTCAGACGAACTACTCGATAATATTCGTTATATTGCCAGCGCAATGTTAGAAGGCCGCTGTGAACTATCGGAAGGCGTAATGCGCATAGCTAAGCTATTTCAATTAGTTGGTATGGCTGAAATGGTTGAAAAACAGTACCCAGCAACCTTTGCGCATTTTGAAATCATCAAAGCTCACCCCATCAAAGAGCAACGTAAAGAATTAGACAAACAACAGCGAATGAAACTCGATTTTGCTCGCATGCGCTCTGAAGGCGAGTTAGAGGCGAAAATTTTAGAAGAAGCTAAGCTTTTGAGTGAATTTACGTCAAGTTCACTACACTAGTGTTAATGCTAGCCTAGTTGTTAGCGCAAAACAGATGCAATCTAGGTCGCAGATATGGCCTATTTTGCTTATATAGGGTGAGTCTGTGCACAAAATCCTCTAAAGACCACAGACATAAACCTCATTTTCAGCGATATTCAGTCATACTTTGCTACCCATATTAAATTTTTACAACATGGATCAAGGTTATTCAACAAATAACCATGCATACTTCACATGTTGCTAAACTATACGCCGGAGGACACGCCTTGAAGCAGCCCACCCCAATTAGTTGGGATCAGTCAATGATCGAAAAGTACAATTATAGCGGTCCACGTTATACTTCTTATCCGACGGCCTTGGAATTCGATGATTCGTTTACCGAGGAAAAACTGCTGACCTCTATTAAGAACAGCAAGAGTGACAAGCTTTCTCTTTATATCCATATTCCTTTCTGCGCCAAGCTTTGTTACTACTGTGGCTGCAATAAAGTTATCACTCGTCACCAGCATAAAGCCGATCAATACATTGAGTATCTAGCGGCAGAAATCGTTAAACGTGCACCGCTGTTTAAAAATTACTTAGTGACCCAAATTCACTGGGGTGGCGGTACACCGACATTCCTAACACCTGAGCAAATTCTAACGCTTTCAGCACTGGTTAAAGCAAACTTTAATGTAGCTGACGTAGGCGAATACTCAATTGAAGTTGATCCTCGTGAAATCGAGCTTTCAATGCTAGACACCCTAAAAGAAGCGGGCTTTAACCGTATCTCTATTGGTGTGCAAGATTTCAATAAAAAGGTGCAAATCGCAGTAAACCGCGAGCAAGACGAGCAGTTTATCTTCGACCTAATGGCACGTGCAAAAGAGCTAGGCTTTGTTTCAACTAACATCGACCTAATCTATGGTTTGCCGCACCAAACACCAGAAACGTTTGCAGAAACGATGCAGCGCGTACTGGACTTAAATCCAGATCGTCTATCAGTGTTTAACTACGCTCACCTGCCATCTCGTTTTGCAGCGCAGCGTAAGATTAAAGATGAAGATTTAGCATCACCTCAGCAAAAACTCGATATGTTGCATCAAACAATCGAAACGCTAACGGGTGCAGGCTACCAGTACATTGGTATGGACCACTTTGCTAAGCCAGATGACGAGCTATCGATTCTACAGAACGAAGGCCGTCTACACCGTAACTTCCAAGGTTACACCACTCAAGAAGAGTGTGACCTATTGGGTCTTGGTGTATCTTCAATCAGCCAGATTGGCGATTGCTACGCCCAGAACCAAAAAGATGTGCGCCCTTACTTCGAGTCAATCGATGCTAACGGCCACGCACTATGGAAAGGTTGCAGCTTAAACCGTGACGACGAAATTCGCCGCGTAGTGATTAAGCAGCTAATCTGCCACTTCGACCTAGATATGGCGAAGATTGAAGAAAAGCTAAACATCAACTTTGAAGAGTACTTCGCAGAAGATCTTAAACTACTGCAAACTTTCATCGATGATAAGCTCGTCGACATTACAGACCGTAAGATCACTATCAGCCCTACAGGCCGTCTATTGATCCGTAATATCTGTATCTGTTTCGACGTTTACTACCGTGAGAAAGCAAGACAACAGCAGTTCTCTCGTGTTATCTAATCAAATTTGATTAGCAAAAAACCGGCATTAGCCGGTTTTTTTATGCCTAAAATCAGCAAAGTGAACCAAAATCTTTAATTACAATTGTATACACTTTGACCGTGATCTTTACATGCCATCACGGCATAATCATCTTGTAAATACCAATCAATATAACTAAAACAATAATGGATGATTCATGTATAAATACCTGCTACCTACCTTGCTAGTCGCCAGCCTTAGTGCTTGCCAAGCACCTAGCACTCAAATCAATGCGGCAGAAACTAACACGACTCAAGCAGTCACTAATTCACAACTGCAAACAGCAATCGACAACGCTTGGCAGCTTTCTCTCGACGCCAGCCCAAGTTTTGCCTACTCAATGGGTGATGCTTCTAAAGCCGGACAGCTACAAGACTTATCACCACAAGCGTTAGCGGCACTCGATCAGCGCAGGCAAACATTACTCGCACAAATAATACAAATTGACCGCAGCAGCCTTAATAAAAACGATAAAATTAACGCACAAATCCTGCAAGACCAAGTTCAAAACCAAGTCGACCAATACCGCTATAATGACCACTTTATGCCACTGTCAGCCGAAAGTGGTTTCCATGCTTATATAGCTTCAATATCTAAAGGCCGCTTTAGCAAAATTGAAGACTACCAAAACTATATCAAGCAGCTACAAGCACTACCGAACTACTTCGATCAGCAAACTTACTGGTTAAAGCAAGGCATAGCACAAGGTATAACCCCGTCTAAAGTCACTCTTCAAGGGTTTGAAACCAGCATTAGCGCCTTTATTGTACCGGTTGAAGACAGCGGCTACTTTGCCCCTTTTACTGAGTACCCAAGCCATTTTACTGATGTAGAAAAAGCCCAATTAACCAAGCAAGGGCGTGAGTTGGTCGCAAATACTGTATTGCCAACCTACCAAGCTTTCTTGGAGTTTATGACCACCGAGTACATACCTAATACCCGTGAAAGCATCGCCTCTTATGATCTACCCGATGGTGAAGATTTTTACGAAAACCGCGTGCGCTACTACACCACGCTTGATATGACTTCAGATGAAGTGCACCAACTTGGCTTACAAGAAGTAAAACGCATTCGCGCAGAGATGCAGCAGATCATCGAGCAAGTCAGTTTTGCAGGTAGCTTTGCTGAATTCCTACACTTTTTACGTACTGACCCACAGTTTTACCCTAAAACCGCAGAAGAGTTACTCAAAGAAGCTGCTTATATCGCTAAAAAAGCCGATGCCATGCTGCCAAAGTATTTTGGTAAGCTACCACGTCAGCCTTATGGTATTGAGCCTGTACCCGCGGAAATAGCACCTAAATACACCACAGGACGTTACTCTGGCTCTAGTCGAGATGATGAGGCTGGTTATTACTGGGTCAATACCTACGCACTCGATAAACGCCCACTTTACGAGATGGAAGCTTTGACGCTACATGAAGCCGTGCCCGGTCACCATCTACAAATTGCACTCAACCAAGAGCTAACCGACTTACCCAACTTTCGCCGTTACAGCTATATCTCGGCATTTGGTGAGGGCTGGGGCTTATACTCAGAATACTTAGGGCTCGAAGCCGGCTTTTACCAAGATCCATACAGTAACTTTGGCCGCCTAACCTATGAGATGTGGCGCGCAGCGCGGCTCGTCGTGGATACAGGTATGCACGCTAAAGGCTGGAGTCGTCAGCAAGCAATCGACTTTATGGCAGGTAATACAGCGCTTTCAATGCACAATGTCACCACCGAAATCGACCGCTACATTAACTGGCCTGGGCAAGCCTTGTCATACAAAATTGGTGAGTTAACAATTAAGCGTTTGCGTGCACAAGCAGAAGCAGAACTGGGTGAGAACTTCGATATTCGCGCCTTCCACGACGCTATTCTAGCCAATGGTTCAGTGCCGATGTCGGTATTAGAGCAGCAGATCAACGATTTTATCGCGACACAAAAGGCTGCAATTTAATCTTGCTGCGATATACGGATAAATATCAGGCCGCGTTAGCGGCCTTTTTATTCACTAGAGTCTGCCCGAGCAAGTTTGCTACACTGCATGCAAGATCACTTAATAGAACCACTCCATGTCGATTGCTACCGAACCCTATATGAACACCACTATTCCAGCTAGCTTCTCATCAGAGCATCACCTGAACAGCCCTGAGCAGAAAGTTTTTTGGCAGCAAGTCACGCAATCGAGCTTTAAAACCCGCGACGATATTTCCCTTGCTTATGCCCGCATCACCCACCCTAATAGCATAGGAACAATTGTGATCAGTAGCGGCCGAGTCGAGTCCTACTTAAAATACAAAGAGCTGATGTTTGATCTGTATGAACAAGGCTACAGTTTATTTGCTGTCGATCATCGTGGTCAGGGGCTATCGGCACGTACCACCTCAAACCCACATCAAGGACATATCGACAAGTTCCAGCGATATGTCGACGATTTTGCCGAATTTATAGACAAAGTTGTTAAACCACACCCGATGGGAAAATACTTCCTTGTGGGTCATTCTATGGGCGGTGCTATTGGTACTTTATACCTAGAACAGTACCCAAATACCTTTAAAGCAGCGGTATTTTCCGCGCCTATGTACGGTATTAAGCTGCCATTAACCAAAGGTTTTATTCGTGGACTGGCTGCGTTACTCGACAACCATAAACAACCAAATTACATTTTGGGTGGTAAAGATTATCACGCAGCAACGTTTGATAAGAATGACCTTACTAATAGCAAATTACGCTACGAAGATTATCGCGAACTTTATCAGCAAGTCCCGCAGTTACAACTTGGCTCGCCAACCAATCACTGGTTGGTCGAGTCGATTGATGCCGGTGAACAAGCCGTTCAAGCTGCACGTAATAGCAAAATCCCCTTGTTAATCCTGCAAGCTGAAGAAGATACTATTGTTGATAATCGTGCTCAGAAACGCGCGATAAATGGATTATGTCAGCTCACCAAAATTCCTTACGCCCGCCATGAAATCTTTATGGAGCGTGATAAAGCCCGTAATCAGGCATTAACTGCATTACTAACGTTTTTAGCCGAAGCCTAGAGCCTTATAGAGACATAAAAAAGGATAGCGCTTGGCTATCCTTTTCACTCTCTGTACTAAACTGCTTACAGCTAGACAAAGCCCTAATAGACTGCGTTTAACCTAGCTGTCCCGCTACCATTAACTCGCGTGTTTCAGGAATTTCATTGTAAGACAACACATGCAGACCACGAGCAAACGCCAACGCATAACGCGCTAAAATAGGCCGTAACTGCGGTGATACTAATAACAGCGGACTGTGGCCGTGCTCTTTAGCTTGCGCCAATAATTGCGGCATACGCTGCTGTAGTTGCGCCAATAATTGTGGGTCCACCGGAAAGCTATCTAACGAGCCCTTACCTTGTTGCTGTGACTGATTTAATGCCGACATTAAAGTTTGTTCAAGATCCGGTGCTAAAGTCATAACGTTAAGCTTAGGTGTAGCACCTACAATTGAATGTAAAATTGAATTTCGTAACGCGCAACGCACATCTGCCGCGAGTAACACAGGATCTTTACTGTTTTCGCTACAATCAAGCAAAGTGGTTGCAATGGTACGAATATCTTTTAAAGACACTTGCTCTTTTAGCAGTAATCTATACACCTTCAACTGCAATATCGGCGTTAGAGCACTATTGAGCGACTCGGCTAATTTCGGACTCTGCTTCGCTAAACGGTCACTCAAAGACAGCACATCATCATGTTGCAACATATCGGGTAAAGTCTCGCGAATGAGCTTACTCACATGGGTTGCAATCACCGTCGCGTTATCCACCACGGAGTAACCCAAATTAAGAGCCTTAGCTTTATTGTCTTGCTCAATCCATACCGCATCCATTTGGTATGCTGGTTCTTTGGTGATCACGCCATCAATCTCACCAAATACCGGACCACTCTTAATAGCCATCAAGCGATCAGGATCTAACTCAGCAGTTACAACAGGGTTACCCATCAAGCTTATTTGGTAAGCATTAGGCGCCAAAGACAAGTTATCGCGCACTCGCACCTCAGCCAGTAAAAATCCCGCCTGCTCTGACAATGTGCGCCTAATACCCGTTAAACGTTTTTGTAGCTCAGCCCCTTTACTGCGCTCCACCAAATGTACTAAACGATAACCTAAACGCACTTCAATCAAATCCGTGTATGGCAATGCATCCCAGCTAGGTGCCGAGGGCTCGGTTAAGGTCGTCTCACGTTGCTGCGCTATTTCAGCTGCAGCAATTTCAGGCTCTCGCAAACTTTGCTTCCAAGCGACAAAACCCAATAACGCCGCAAAAGATAAGAAAACAAAAGTTGGCATTCCCGGTACAATGCCTAAAATCAGCATTACAATTGCCGATGTTGCTAACGTCTTAGGATTAGCAAGTAATTGTTGTCTAAGTTGCTCCGGCATCTCTTCCGCATCAGATACCCGGGTGACAATAATTGCTGCTGCAGTTGCCAGCAATAACGACGGGATCTGTGCAACCAAACCATCACCAATGGTAAGCAAGGCGTAAGTCTTAAATGCCTCGCTTGCACTTAAGTCGTGCATAAAGATACCGATGGCTAAACCACCGAGCATATTAATCGCTAAGATCAAAATACCGGCTATCGCATCACCACGCACAAACTTCGAGGCACCATCCATTGAGCCATAAAAGTCAGCTTCACGAGCCACTTCTTGACGACGATCTCGCGCTTGCTCTTGGGTCAACACGCCCGCGTTCAAGTCAGCATCAATTGCCATCTGTTTGCCGGGTAATGCGTCTAAGGTAAAGCGCGCCGAAACTTCAGAGATGCGCTCTCCCCCCTTGGTGATGACCACAAAGTTGATAATCATTAGGATTAAGAAGATAACGCCACCGACAACATAGTTGCCGCCAATAACCACTTCACCAAAGGCTTGAATGACCTTACCTGCGGCATCGCCCCCTTCATGGCCTTCAATCAATACCACGCGGGTTGAGGCTACGTTCAAGGTAAGTCGTAGCAGGGTTGCTAGTAGCAGGACCGTTGGGAATACCGAGAACTCTAATGGCCGGCGAATCGAGACGCCAACTAGCAGCACCATAACTGCCAAGACGATGTTAAAGGTAAACAGAATGTCGAGTAACCAAGGCGGCAAAGGCAAAATAACCATGGCCAACACCGCCAACAACATGATTGGAATACCTATATAGCTTGGGCTACCAGCAAAAACGCGCGAAAACCATTTCATTAATTCAAATAACCTTTAATCATGTTGTAAGTTTTTAGGAATAAAGAAGTGCGGCAAAGGTTCTGGTTTTGCCTGCATCCCTTGCCTTGCAGCGCGTAGCTGCATCACATAAGTTAGTACGTGAGCAATCGCGACAAATAGCCCGGCTGGGATCTGTTGTTCAATCTGGGTTGAGTAATAAATTGCCCGGGTTAACGGAGGCAGCTCAATCACTTCAATATCGTGGCGCTTTGCAATATCTCGCATATAAAGAGCCAGCTCATCAGTGCCTTTAGCCACCACATATGGCGCATCCGCTTTATCCAAATCATATTTAAGTGCCACTGCGTAATGGCTCGGGTTTACCAATAAAACATCAGCCTTGGGAACTGAAATATCAGCTCTTGATCGGCTCATTCTTTGTTGCATTTGGCGAATTTTGGCTTTTATCTCAGGTTTACCATCTTGTTGTTTATGTTCATCTTTCACCTCTTGCAAAGACATTCTCAGCTCTTTGTGGTGATGCCAATACTGATATGGCACATCAATAAAGGTAATCAACAGTAAACCTAACCCCAAATACAGCATGGCTAAACTGAGCATATCTAGCCCACGCGTAACCGCTTCATCGACAGGTAGTTGACTAATCGCCATTAGCGCTTGAAAGTTTTTCTGTAAAAAGACCCACATAATACCCAACAGCAGCACTATCTTGAGTATCGACTTAACCAATTCGACCAGAGACTTAACCGATGCTATGCGGCCTAAACCTGCAATCGGATCGATTCGGCTATATTTGAAATTGGCATTATTAAAACTAAAAATCAGCCCACCCGGCATCGCTCCTGCAACCATGGCAATGATTGCCACCATTAAAAAGAGTGGTCCAAGAATATTAAGGATCTCTAACAGCGAGTGCGCCATATGCCGCGTCATCATCCCCGGCTCATCTAATTGCGCTTTGGTAAAAGACATATTCATTCGAGTCAGCTCAGCGACTCGCGCAGCTATCCAATCACCGGTCGTAGTCAGCATTAATGAACAGCCAATAATAAGTGCTGAAGCAGCAAGATCTTTTGAGCGTGGTACTTGCCCTTGTTCACGGGCTTTACGTAACTTTTGCGGGGTCGCTTTTTCAGTTTTACTTTGGCCGCTATCTTTATTGCTCATGGCGTACCTCCAATAAACTGGTACATGGCAGATAGCGCATCTAAGCAAAGGTCGCTATAACGGCTAGGCAAACCGCTGAACGAAAAGAAAACACAAAGTAATCCCATCAACATCGACATCGGAAAGCCCAGAGCAAATACGTTTAAGGATGGGGCGGCACGGCTTAACACACCAAACGTTAAGTTAACCACTAACATGGCTAAAATCGCCGGCAAAGCCAGCATAAAAGCTGCGGCAAAAATCCATGCAAAACGAGCAATTAGCCCCATTAAAGGTAATTCAAACACCCCCATGCCAATGGGCCACAACCTAAAACTGTCGACTAATACGCCAATCGCCACCAAGTGACCATCGAGAGCCAAGAACAGTAAGGTTCCATAAAGCATAAACCACAAGCCCAAAATGGGGTTACTACCACCACTAGACGGGTCGTTCATGACCGCCATTGAAAGGCCCATTTGCATCGACATCATGGCACCAAAAAGGGTCATTACGTGGATCATAATTGACAGAAATAGTGCCAACATAAAGCCAATTAAAAGCTGTTCAACAGCTAGAATTAGCGCTTGAAAAGAAACAGCATCAACCTGTGGTACAGGCGGTAGTAGCGGAGCAATTAATGCTGAAATACTCATAGCTAAAAGAATACGCACCGTGGCGGGGATATAATTATTACCCAAAAAAGGCATCACCATAAATGCCCCCATTATGCGGCAAAATGGCCACCAGAAAGTTCCGATAAACGCGCTGATCTGCACCGATGTTAACGACAGCAAAGAGAAGCCCTTAGCCTGTAAGCAACAAAACCATTCATCTTCAAAGCGAGCAGCAACAGAGGTTTCCCCTTAGCCAATAAGGTGTGGAATGTTCATAAAGAGGCGATCGAAGAAATCGCAAATCTTCATCAGTAGCCACTCACCCGCAAAAACCACCATCAGTAAGGTAATGATCAGTCGCGGCAAAAAACTCAAAGTTTGTTCGTTAACTTGGGTTGCCGCCTGAAAGACCGCTATCAGTAAACCGACCAATAAACCTGGCACCACCAATACACCAACCATGGCGACGACCAGAAATATCGCTTCAGCAAACATTGCGGTAAGCTCGTTGACATCCATTACTTAACTCCCAAAAACTGCTAGCTCATTTATGCTCACAGCCTATGCCTCAATACCTGTAAGCAAAGCAATCACTGCAGGCCAGTCATTTAGAGCAACCAAGGCTAACATCACACCACCCAGCAGCAGGTAAAGTGTGTCAGTAAAAGAGATGTACAGCAGCGCTGTATCGTTGTTATTGAGCTTCATAAGCAAACAATCGCCATTGGTAAAAGATTATCCATAACTGGCTACCAGAGTGCTTACTGTCATCGACCAACCGTCGACTAATACAAACACCATCAGCTTAAATGGAAGAGAAATAATAAGGGGTGACAACATCATCATACCCATAGACATCAAGACACTGGCGACGACCAGATCGATCACCAAAAATGGTAAGAAGATTAAAAAGCCTATCTGAAACGCTGTTTTTAGCTCACTCAATACAAATGCAGGCATCAATACAAAGAAAGGGATCTCTTCGGCTGTAAGTGTTGTAGGTTCATCGGCAATCTTAAGCATCTGCTCCAGATCAGTTTCACGGGTTTGCGCTAACATAAACTGTCGTAATGGAATTTCAGCGCGAGCAACCGCTTCAGTTAGCTCTATTTGACCTAAGTCATAAGGTAGAAAAGCCTCATCGTAGATAGCTTGCCCTGTTGGGCGCATAATGAAGATAGTCATGACTAATGCGATGCCAATCAGTACCTTATTGGGTGGGCTTTGCTGCAAGCCTAATGCTTGTCGTAAAATAGCCAATACCACAATAATCCGCGTAAAGCTGGTTAGCATCATCAGCAATGCGGGTAGAAAACTTAGCACTGTCATCAGTGCCAAAATTTCTAATTTAACGTTAACAGCTTGGGTTTTATCCCCATCAGCTAATGAAAATAAGGTAAAACCGTCCCCTGCATAAGCAGTAGATGAGAAACTTAGCAATACAAGCAGCAACACTCGCCACATAGTTAGTCAATGGCTCCGGTTAAACTTGTGGCTTCAACCTCAAGTAAACGCACACCATAACGACCATTCACCTCAACCACTTCGCCGCGACCGAGTAAGGCACCATTAACCCGAATATCCAATGGCTCACCAACCATACGATCAAGAGCCACTACATCTCCCTCGCCCATTTGAGTTAGCTCGCCTAAAGACATTTCCACACTAGCAAGCTCCAAAGTCACATGTACCGGTAGCTGCTGAAAGAAAGACATATCCTTAACAGGCTTTGCCGACGCTTTGGTTTCACCAATTGCGGTATCTGCAAAAAAATCGTCATCCAATAAAAAATCATCATCTTGCAAAATACTATTGTCAGCCATTGGGTTGCTCCTCCATTAAAAAGACTTCTTGGGTCAATTTAGCCACTAACTGCCCTTCATGGGTGTGCACTGTGGCGTAAAAAAGTGGACGCTTACCTACCGTCATAGGGCAGCGAGAATGTAAATTCATAGGTAAGATGTCACCCACTGCAAGTCGCTGCAGAGAGGTAACAGGCATGCTTTGATGCCCGAGTTCGACAAGAGTTTTCACCGGAATTTGCTTTAATCTATGGGCTAATTTATCCGCTAAATACGGATCAGCTTGAAAATGGCTTGGTTGTTCTGCCATTAATTCGAGTAAATGTTCAGCCATATAAAAATAAATTGGCGAACCGTGGTGACCTGTAGGAAAACTCAATTCGCAGCAAACTGGCGGAGCAATAGGCGTTTTGCTCATTACCAACTCCAGCTCGAGTTTACTGATATCAATTTCAGTAATTGGCAAGGTTGTAATTGCAGCTGTCATTAGGCGTTTTACCAAACGAAACTCTGATTGGCTCGGCGCACGTAACGGCGAAGCCATCACTGTTGAGTAACAGCCATAATAGCTACTTGCCAACTGATCTAGGATGCATTTATCCATAGACCACCAACCTAATTCAACTCGGTTATAGCTTAGCAAAAACCAAGCATGGTCAAGCTCTGGAACTAAAGGCTCATTGTTAACGCTGAGCGAGATATTAGATACGCCATAATGACCCTGCCTTGTTATTGGCAAAAGCAATTCATTGACCACATCCATCATTAAACGCTGGCATGATTCTAATTGTAATAAAAGTCGGCTACGAGCTAACTTTTCTTTAATTAATACAACTGGCCTAACTTTAATGCCGAGGCTGGATTTAATTAGATTAGCTTTCGCGGTAGTTTTCACCCTAAATTCCTCAACAACATAGCGTCAATATATCGACGCAACAACTAAAAAAGCTATTAAAATGACTAGCGACAAAATCTCAACTCAAAAAAACAAAACAAATTAACGTCAAAAAAACCACATTAAATTAATTGAAGATTTAATTAATCATCCTAAACAAAAATTAAGCGCAAATAACAAATTATAAGGCGACCGAATCAAACAAAAACTTTAACCAAAATTAGATTATTTTATAAATAAACAATAAAAACACTAAAATCAAAGACTTAAACCAAAAAGGTAAACTAAAAACCACTATGACTGCTAATAAAACAGCCAGTGTCATTATTAGATAATCTGTAATGGATGATGGTTTTAAAACAGTTTCATTGATTCTGCAAGAGTTTTACACATATTAACCAAAAGTATTTACTTAAAATTTGATTTAAATGAAAAATAAAAATAAAAGAGTTTTACATAATTTAATATTACGTGTTTAATTGGCAACCTTAAAAATAGAATTATAAAAAACACAACATCTTCTACATTTAAGGGTTATGACAAATTGAAAGCCTCAGTTTATATATTGCTCTGTCTAAACGTTGTTTTTGTTGCCGTCACTAATAATGCTTTGGCTGTAACAAATAACTATCAAACACATCTAGAAAAAGCCCAATGGGATTTTTCTGGGGATGCTTTTGGCTGTGAAATAACCCATAGAGTGCAAAGTTTCGGCACACTACAACTCATAGCAAAGCCTGGCGAGGCGATAACGCTAACTTTACAAAGCGACTGGTTAGACCTAAATAATAACCAGAGTCTCGCCTCTGTAATATCTCCAGCGTGGCAGGCCAAAAACAGTCTGCAACCTCCAACGACTGTACTTAACTGGCTTGGCGTGAGTGCCTCTAGTCAAAAAAATACCGCAGCCTTCTTAGAAGCGTTAGAACAAGGGCTCACTTGGCAAATCGCTATTTCTACAGCCGAAACAAATTATCAAGTGAGTTCTAGCCCTGTCGCCACTCAGAAAGTAGCAAACCAATTTCGTATTTGTCGGCAACAACTTTTACCACAGCCTTTTAGCTACTTGCGCCGTTTAGATTTACGCTTTGCGAGTAACTCCAGCCATCTTTTGGCTTCCCATGAACAAGATTTATATGCGGTCTACCGTTACCTTCAAGCCGATCCAAGTATTAAAGAAATTCTCATCGATGGTCATGCAGACGCATCAGGCGATCACTTAACAAACCTTTTGCTCAGCAAAGAACGGGCTGACGAAGTGATGTCTCGACTCATTGAGCTTGGGGTGCCGATCAGCATGATTCAAGTTCGCCACCACGGTAATAGAGCACCAATAGCCAGCAATAATGATGTTACAGGGCGAGAGTTAAATCGTCGTGTCAGCTTGCGTTTGGTTAAGTCAGCCACGAATAAAATGGCCTCTCAAGGAGCATCCAAGTGAATCATACGAGTTTAAGATTTATCGATGCACAACTCCCAACATCAAGTGTGGATCTATTAGCCCAACAAGGATTTCACTTATGGCAAGAATCCGATAATACGTGCCCTTGGCTTAGTTTGGTTAATCTATCGGAGTGCAACCTAGACAGTGTTACACGGCAACTGCAGCGCTACCCAGGCAAGCATCAAGTCGCCTTATTGGAACCTGAGCAAACAGAGCTTGCGAGTATGGCTATGCAATCAGGCGTTCAAGATTACTTACTACTACCAATTGATCAAAACCAACTCAGCTCGCTATTACAAAGATTACGCCGTTTAGAGTTACCCAATAATGAGCTTATTTGTGCAGCGCCAGTAAGTAGGCAACTACTCATGCTTGCCCATCGCGCAGCAAGTACTGAAGCAACTGTGCTATTAACTGGCGAAAGCGGAACAGGTAAAGAACCTTTAGCGCGATATATTCACCGTCACTCTAATCGAGCCGAGCAACCTTTTATCGCGATTAACTGCGCAGCAATTCCGGAAAGCATTTTGGAATCGATTCTTTTTGGTCATGTTAAGGGGGCTTTTACTGGTGCTAATGTTGATCAGGCTGGCAAATTTGAATTAGCCAATAACGGCACGCTTTTACTCGATGAAATCGGCGAAATGCCACTACTCCTGCAGGCAAAATTATTGCGCGTGTTGCAAGAAAGAGAGGTTGAGCGCTTAGGTAGTCATAAATCAGTAAAGCTCAATATTCGCGTTATTGCGGCGACCAACAAAGATCTTCGCCAAGCCGTTAAAGATGGCAGTTTCAGAGAAGACCTTTTCTATCGTTTAGATGTGCTACCAATAAAAATATTACCTTTGCGCCAACGTCGCGAAGACATTCTGCCTATCGCAGAACACTTTCTAAAACGTTACAAAATGCTTGCCGCAGATCAGCCTTGTTACTTCAGCGAGCAAGCACGTAATCTGCTTTTATGTCACGACTGGCCTGGAAATGTTCGCGAACTTGAAAACACCATACAACGCGCACTAGTTATGCGCCGCGGTCAAGCGCTGCAAGCAGAAGAACTAGGTTTAGTCACTCAAACAGGTGAGCGTCTATGCGAACCGAATGAGTTAGGGCTTAAAGCCTCAAAACGCCATGCAGAATTTCAATACATTATCGATACATTGAAGCGCAACAATGGCCAGCGTAACCACACCGCAGAGGCACTTGGCATGACCACCAGAGCGTTGCGATACAAGCTAGTGCAAATGAGAGAACAAGGTATTGATATCGATAATATCTTGGCGCAATCAGGTCACGCCGCTTAAACCAGAATCGGATTTTTAAGGATCATCCATGTCAAATGCCAGTATCACTAGCCCTCAGTTACTCATGCAGCAAATGAGTATTCATACTGAAATGGCAAAAGGTGCAATCAAAGTAGGCCCTAACCCACGGGATTTTGGTTTTCAGCCTGCTTCATTTACTGAGTTAATGAAGCAAAAAGTCTCAGCTATTAATGCCGACCAAAACGCTTCATCAGCGCTAGTTCGGGCAGTTGATAGTGGCCAAAGTAGTGACTTAGTCGGGGCGATGGTTGCCTCACAAAAAGCCAGCTTGTCATTTTCAGCCATGATTCAAATTCGAAATCGCTTAGTACAAGCATTCGATGACGTCATGAAAATGCCTATTTGAACCTTATTAACTTCATTACTAATTCGATAACGCTTAACAAGCGATTGGCCTTTTTAAGCTAGGATAACTAAAACATGTCAACCACATTGACTCAAACCAGCCCTGCAATAACAGACGCTTCAGGTAAAAGTGATCACCTTGGCACCCTAAAACAAAAATGGCAGCAATTCAGCTTAGGCGACCGTCATGCAGCAACGCTGGCGATTATGGCCATTGTTGCCGCCTGTGTGATTGTTTTAATGCTTTGGAGTACAGGTCAAGGTTATAGCCCTTTGTATGGTGACCAAGAGAATGTCGAAACCTCACACATTATTGAGGTGTTAGATAGCGAAGGTTTAAGTTATCGACTTGACCCAACAAGTGGTCTAGTACTCGTGCCTGAAGATAAACTAGGTCACGCTAGAATGCTACTCGCCGCTCGTGGCGTAAAAGCTAAAGTTCCATCGGGCATGGAATCTCTCGATGCATCGGCGATTGGTACCAGCCAATTTATGGAGCAAGCCAAATACCGCTACAGCCTTGAAGGCGAGCTGTCGCGCACCATTATGGCGTTAAAGGCGGTAAAAACTGCCCGCGTTCACTTAGCAATCCCAAAGAAAACCCTGTTTATTCGCCAAAAACCTGAGCTACCAACAGCATCAGTCATGCTCGATCTTTATACTGGTCAACACCTAAAAGCTGAGCAGATCACTTCAATTGCCAACCTTGTTGCCGGTAGCGTAACCGGTATGACATCAGAGCAAGTACAGATTGTCGACCAAGAAGGCAATCACCTAAGCGCCGAGCTCAATGCTAACCAAGACATGACACAAGCTCGTGACAAACAATTGGAATACACCCAAGAGCTAGAGCAGATCTTAATTAACCGAGCTTCGAGCATGTTACTTCCAGTTCTTGGGCAAGATAATTTCCAAGTACAAGTCGCAGCTAAAGTAAGCTTCAACGAAGTTGAAGAAACTCGCGAGTCAGTTGATCCGCAAACGGTTATCAGTCAAGAAAATCAGAGCACTAACCAAAGCAATGGAGACATGGCGCTGGGGATCCCCGGAGCGCTGAGCAATCAACCACCGACAGCCGATCCTGCAGCCAATAACGCCAGCAGCAATCTAAATCAAACCCAAAGTCGTCAGTTTGAAGTTGGCCGCTCGGTTAAACACACCCGCTATCAGCAAATGCAGCTAGAAAGCCTATCGATTGCTGTATTGTTAAATAACCAAGCCGCTGGGGACACTGGCTGGACACAGCCACAGCTAGACCAAATTAGTAATATGGTACAGGGCGCAATCGGTTACACCGCAAACCGTGGCGATCAATTCAGTATCAGCAGCTTTAATTTTGCCCCGGTCAAAGCCGTGGTATATGAGCCGCTTCCTTGGTGGCAAGCTGACAGTTATCAAGCTTACCTACGCTATTTAATCGGCGCGATTTTGGGTCTAGGCATGATCTTTTTTGTACTACGACCATTGGTCCAACATCTTACTCGCACCGTAGAATACGGTAGTCAAGATGCCAACCAAGACTCTGCGATTCCGTTAATGCCACCAGCTGCAGAAGCCAATGAAGCGTTAGCTAATTCACAGCAAGCTGATGCGCTAATGTCACTCGATAACGTCAAAACAACGAACGGTTGGACTAGCACCCTTAGTCTGCCAGAACCTGGTTCACCACTAACGGTGCAGATGGATCATCTGACCTTACTGGCTAACCAAGAACCTGCACGCGTAGCTGAGGTGATATCTCATTGGATCAGTGAGCGCGAAAACGAAAACGAACCGCAGCACCAACAGGCTTAGCCCATAAACATAGGTAATCTACATCGTGAACAACAATGCAATCACACTAAAAATGGACAACCTAGAGCAAGCAGCCATGCTTTTACTTAGCATGGGTGAAGAAGCTGCGGCTCAAGTTATGGCGCACTTAGACAGAAATGATGTTCAACACTTAAGCTATAAAATGGCGCGACTCTCGAGCATTACCCAACATGAAGCTGAAGCCGTTATCGGTCGTTTTTTCAATCGATACCAAGAGCAATCAGGTATTGCCAGAGCGTCTCGTTCATACCTGCAAAAAACTTTAGATCTTGCCCTTGGAGATCGTGTAGCTAAAGGTCTGATTGATACCATTTACGGTGACGAAATCAAAACCTTAGTAAAACGTTTAGAGTGGGTTGACCCACAGTTGCTTGCTCGTGAAATTGCCAATGAACATTGCCAATTACAAGCGGTATTGCTCGGACTACTGCCACCAGAAAATGCTGCTTTAGTTCTGCAAAGCTTACCGGCAGAAGATCAAGACGGCGTATTACTGCGAATAGCTCAACTCGGAGATATTGACCGCGAAGTGGTTAATGAGCTTAAACAATTGGTAGAACGCTGCATGCTAAATGCTATGGACAAAAGCCATACCCAAGTTAGCGGTGTGCGCCAAGTTGCCGACATCCTCAATCGCTTTGACGGCAACCGTGAGCAACTTATGGAGATGCTCAAGCTACATGACAAACAACTCGCGAATAATGTTGCAGACAACATGTTTGACTTCATTATTTTGGGTCGCCAAAAGCCTGAAACCTTGCAAGCAGTCATGGCAGCTGTGCCTGCCGACGTACTTGCTCTCGCGCTAAAAGGCATCGACAACGACTTAAAGCAAGCATTACTTAGCGCGCTACCTAAACGTATGTCATCGGCAATAGAAACCCAAATGGAAGCGATTGGCACAGTACCATTAAGCCAAGCAATTGCGGCTCGTAAAGAGATTATGGAGCTAGCAAAACAGATGATGGATGATGGCGAAATAGAGCTACAACTCTTTGAAGAGCAGGTTGTTGAATAATGAATGACACAGTAAATAAAGCCGATCCACGTTGGCGTTTAGTTGGCCAGCACCCTCGCCGTCACCGTTTTTCACCATTAATTGAAACTGGAGCCCCGAGCGAGACAGAAGGCGCTGGCTGGCAGGACTTTCAACAAGCTTTCGATAAAGGCTATGACGAAGGTGTGCAAAAGGGTCATCAAGCAGGTTTTAGCTCAGGTGAAGAAGAGGGACGTCAGGCTGGCTATGCAACAGGTTTTAACCAAGGTCGTATTGAGGGGCAACAAAAAGGCAAAGATAATGTTGAAGACCAACTCAACAGCTTGATTGCGCCTTTAGGGGCACTGCAAGCGGTACTTGAAGAGGGCCATAATCAGCAAATATTGCAGCAACAGTCGTTAATTCTCGACTTAGTACGCCGAGTATCGTTGCAAGTGATCCGCTGTGAACTCACCTTACAGCCACAACAAATTCTCACACTCATTGAAGAAACCCTAGCAGCACTGCCAGATGATCCTAGCAAGGTTAAAATTCACTTAGAACCAAGCGCCGTTGATAAGCTTAACGAGTTGGCTGCCGACAAGGTTAAGTCTTGGAGCCTAGTGCCAGATGCCAGCATTAGTGCCGGCGGTTGCCGCATCGTAAGTGATACTGCCGATGCTGATGCCTCAGTTGAAACACGCTTAAACCGCTGTATGACGCAAGTGGAGACGCATCTACAACAGATGCCACTAGCAGCTAAAGAACAACACGAGGCCAACGTTGAAGCTTAATGCTGATATCTTAAATTGGCCCAAAATCCCTGTCGCTCAAGTCTATGGTCGCTTAACCAGAGTTAACGGTCTCTTACTTGAAGCCGTGGGCTGTCAACTCGCCACTGGCGACCGTTGCCATATCGAATGCCGAGATAATCATTTAGTTGAAGCCGAAGTCGTCGGGTTTTACAAAGACACCCTTTGCTTAATGCCGATTGAACACGCCAGCGGATTAATGCCCGGTGCGCGGGTGATGCCAATTGAAGGCCGTTACCAGATCCCTTCAGGTATGGGATTGCTTGGCCGAGTACTCGACGGTTTAGGTCAACCTTTAGATGATTTTGGCTGTATCAAACATTTGCCCCAAGTGCCTTTGCAATTTAAAACCACCAACCCGCTCAAACGTAAACCCATTACCGAACCGCTAGATGTAGGTATTCGGGCCATCAATGCCCTACTCCCTGTCGGCCGCGGGCAGCGCTTAGGACTTTTTGCTGGTTCAGGCGTGGGTAAAAGTGTCCTGCTGGGCATGATGACTCGCTTTACAGAGGCCGATATTGTTGTGGTTGGTCTCATTGGTGAACGTGGCCGTGAGGTGAGAGAGTTTATTGAAGAGGCATTAGGTGAAGAGGGACGAAAACGCGCAGTTGTCATTGCAGCCCCAGCTGATACCACGCCCTTAATGCGAATGCGCGCCATGCGCTTATGTCATCAAGTTGCTGCAGGTTACCGCGACCAAGGCAAGCAAGTATTAATGCTGGTTGACTCTTTAACTCGCTACGCTCAAGCGCAGCGTGAAATAGCGCTTAGCTTAGGTGAGCCACCTGCAACCAAAGGCTATCCGCCGTCAGCATTTGCTTTGCTACCTAGCTTAGTAGAAATGGCGGGCAACAGTCAGCACCCTAGCGGCACCCTCACCGCCTTTTATACCGTATTAACCGAGGGCGATGATCAGCAAGACCCTATTGCCGATTCTGCCCGAGCAATCTTAGATGGCCATATAGTGCTAAATCGCAAGCTTGCGGAACAAGGTCATTTTCCGGCTATTGATATTGGCGCATCGGTAAGTCGTTTAGCCTCGCAAGTGGCGGCACCGATGACGCTAAAGCAAGGGCAATGGTTCCGTCACCTCAATAGCCGCTATAACGAAGTTAAAGAGCTACTGCCACTTGGTGGCTACCAAGCAGGCCATGATCCAGAAATGGATATGGCTGTTAACGCTTATCCGCAAATGTCTGCATTTTTGCGTCAAGAAACCCGTACTCTAGCCGACCTTCCTCAAAGTCTAAGTGCTTTAGAGTTACTTGTGACTCAAATGGGGTTTTCGTTAACGACCGAGCCGCATAAATGAAGCAGCTACAGCGACTATGCCAACAAGAAGAGAAAAAGCTCAGTCAACTGGGACAGCAGAAAAATAGCGCTCAACAACAAATCAACCGGATTGAGCAGCAAAAGCAACAACTAGGTCAAATGATCAGCGACTACTCAGAGGTTAATAGCCGCTGCGCCTCTGCGATGTTGTTGCAGAATAATGCGCAGATGTGCCAAGTCATCGAACCTATGCTTAAACAATTGACCCGCAAACAGCTATTACTACAACAAGAGCAGCATCGTGTGCATGGTTTATGGCATAAGCAACTTGGGCGTCAACAAAGCATACAGTGGCTTTACAATGAGCGTTTGCAACAAGGTAAACAGTTACAGCAGAAGCAAGAACAAAAACAGTTGGATGACCTAGCGGCGCGTTATGTTCGCAGCTAGTTATAGCCAAAATAGATAATACCGTTTATCAGGTCTTTAACGGTTTTACAGGGTTCGCATTGCACCATAATCAAACTTATTGTCGCCACCTGGATGAAGCAATTGGCTAATCACCTCTTGCTGCGCCACTAACAATTTGCCATTAGCCTCGTTCACCTGCTGACTTTCCTTAACCGTAATCAGTAAGTTTTGCCATAACAGCGTCACTTGACCTGCCGAGGCTGGCGGCATTTTATTGATCAAACTTTGCATGCCACTCGCGTTACCTGCAAAACCTAAAGACTCTAGCATCTGTCGACGTAGATCTGCCTTATACATTAAGTCTTCGCACAAGCTAGATTGCAGCTTGTTATGCAGGTTAAGGCCTCGATTATCACGACACTGCATCAGCTCTCGCTGACGATTCAACAGCTTTTTTAACTGCTTATAGCTTTCGGTATCTTGCTTAATACCACGCACTATCGCCTGTACTAATTCACGCTTACTAGGCACTGCATTATCCATGTTGTTGAACCATAGTTTCCGCAAGTTGCTCTAGATTTAGCTCAAAACTACCATCAATTAATGATTGGCGTATTTGCGCAACTTTACCTAAATCAAAGTCAGGTAACTGTTCTAACTGAGGCTGTGCAGATTCAATAAGACGACAATCGTCACTCACTTCCTGCTGAGGTTTAATGACAGCTGACGCCTCAGCAAGTGGCATGACAGGGGTTTTGCTCTTGCTCATCGCCAATTCAGTATGGATTGTGCTATTTAACTTACTAATTTCCATAACGGTTATCTCAAATTCGCTTACTAAGTAATTAAAGCGACACTTTGGCTTCAATCTGAAATAACTGCGGCATTTTTTTAGCCATGATTTAACCGGCTCACGGCAAATAATTAAAACTGAGTCGCTACACGTCCAGGTGCAAGTGGATAAGCAAAAATGACCTTACCAGAACTCAGGTTTCTAACTCTAATAGCCTCTCCCGCACCACCCGCCTCTAACGCTTCGCCCTGCATCTTGGCATAGAAACCATTACTACTCGCTTCAATAATCACTCGGTCACCAATATTTACCCAGTTAGGTGCCGTGACCTGCACCGCTTTTATGGCTTTATAACGACGAATTTTACGCTGCACTTGCTGACCTACAATCTGTTTTGCATCGGTGATTAAGTCTTTGTCACGTGCTCCCAGCCCAATGCTTTTCCACTCAATATCGGCCGCAGTAATCAACTCACCCCGCTTGAGTACTCGATTAAGTACTGGGATGGTTGCAGTCACAGCGACAGAGGCTCGCACATACAAACTCCAACCAAGTTCCTGACAACTGATCTTGCGCTGAACATTACCAATTGGAATGCCGCTGGCAGCATCGACAGCTAATTTTTTAGGACACAGTGGCAAGCGCTTAGCTCCTGATGGGACTTTAATATTCAGCATAAAGTCGACCTGTTTTAAGCCTGCCTGCTGCTGCCATTGGCGTATTTCAGTACTAAGCAACTGCTGTAGAGCATACTCAATCTGCTCTGGCGTTGTGTGGCTTGTTTGCGCTGCACTAAGCTGCGGAAATAAACAGGAAACAATGAAGAGGAAGTAGGAAATAGAGATTCCGTTACTTGACACCAAATTAAAGCAAACCATTGAAAATCCTAATTTAATAATACTGGCACACTAATTGATTGTTCATGCAGCAATAAATTTGGACATACCATACTAGGAGTCGTAATGGCTATCAACCTCGATGCCGCATTAGGCATTCACCCACACACACTCGACTTTCGCGTTGAGCGCAGCAAAGTCTTGGCAGGTAACTTAGCCAATGCCGAAACTCCTGGCTACAAAGCACGTGATCTCGACTTTAAAAATGTGATGTTGCAGATCAATGCAGGCATGTCTCCAGAGCGTAATTTTCAAGCAAGCTATCGTGTGCCTTACCAAACCTCGGCCGACCAAAATACGGTTGAGCTAGGTAAAGAACAAGCGCGCTACTCACAAAATGCGATGGATTACCAAACCAGCCTGACTTTTCTCAATATGAAGATTTCAGGTTTACGCACAGCAATCGAAGGTCAGTAAACCACTATGTCATTTGCAGAAATCTATCAAATTGCTGGTGCGGGAATGAACGCCCAAACCATTCGTTTAAATACCGTTGCTAGTAACTTAGCTAACGCTGGTGCTGCGGCTGAAAACCCAGACGAGGCCTTTCGCGCCCTGAAACCCGTGTTTTCGACCATTTATCAGCAAACCCAAGAAGGCCAAGTGGCAGGGGCTCATGTTGAAGTTGCGGCAATAGTGCAGTCCGATGCGCCGCTCGACTTACGTTATGAGCCAGACCATCCCTATGCCGATGAACAAGGTTACGTAGCCTACTCCAACGTTAACACCGTAGAAGAAATGGCCGACATGATGGCGGCAAGCCGTTCATTTGAAACCAATGTTGAAATCATGAATCGAGCCCGCTCAATGCAGCAAGGCTTACTGCAACTGGGAGCGAAATAATGAACGTCACTAGCGCAACTAATAACAACACTAATCCTGTTGATGCCATCGTTAACTCTCCGGGTAACGACGCCGCATCCATCAAGAACGAATTTATGACCTTGATGATTGCCCAAATCCAAAACCAAGATCCTACCAACCCAGTTGATGGCACAGAATACGTAACTCAGCTGGCACAGTTTTCTCAGGTAGAGAGCTTGGAGCAGATGCGCGCTAACCAATCGACACAAATGGTGATTATGGAAAACCTTGGCATTGTGCAATCAGCACAACTAGTCGGTAAAGACGCTATGGTGCCAGCCTCAGAGTTCAACATCGAAGAGGAGCCGCTAGAGGGAAAAGTCTTCCTAAATAATGCCGTCGAAGAACTCAATATCGATATCGTCGACGCCAATGGTGAAGTGGTACATACCCTAAATTTAGGTTCACAAGAAGTCGGTGACACACCTTTTACTATCGACCCTAAAGCATTAGGCCTACCTGCTGGCGAATACAGCATTGTTGCTAATACCACTGCGGGTGAAGTAACCAAGAAAGCTGACACATTTGTAAAAGCAGAAATCGAAAAAATTCATTTTATCAGCGCGTCAGGAATGATGATGGCTGAACTAGGTAATGGCCTTGGCACGATTTCCGTGCTGGAAATCTCTGAAGTTTCATAACTAATTTTCAAGGACTTAATTTATGTCGTTCAATATTGCGTTAAGTGGCTTACAAGCAACCACACAAGATCTCAACACCATCAGTAATAATATCGCTAACTCGTCGACAGTCGGGTTTCGTGGTGGTCGCAGTGAGTTTTCAGCGATTTACAATGGCGGCCAAGCCGGTGGCGTAAACGTAATGTCCACCAGCCAAAACTTCAGTAGTAGCGGTAGCTTAACTTACACTGGACGCCAGTTAGATATGGGCATTCAGGGGGAAGGCTTTTTCGTACTAAGTGGCCAAGATGGCACCACCACTTACGCTAGAGCCGGCATGTTTAACCAAGATGCTAATGGTTTTGTTACCGACCCAGCAGGCAACCGCTTACAAGGTTACTCAGTTAGCGCAGCAGGAAATCTGCAAACAGGTAACGTAGCCGACCTACAAGTACAAGCGGGTTCATTACCAGCAAAAGCCACCAGCGATATTGGCTTGGTTTCAAACTTAGATGCTCGCGTAGAGGCTATAGACCCAGCGGTGACACCTTTCGACTCAGATGACGCTTCAACCTACCACTCATCAAGTACTGTTACGGCTTATGACTCGCTAGGAAAAGAGCATGCATTAACCCAGTATTACGTTAAGACTGACGACAATACTTGGTCTGTGCACTACATGATGGGTGACACCGATGTAACGCCAACAGGTGGTCATGAACTAGAGTTTGACTCAGACGGTATGCTGACTAGCGGCGCAGATATCAGTCTAGATATTACCGACCCGAATATTGTTGGTGGCGCGTCAGATCTCAACCTCGCTCTAAGCTATGACAAGAGTACCCAGTATGCCTCTGATTACAACAACTCTAGCCTTAGCCAAAACGGTTACACCTCTGGTGAGCTAAACGGCATCCGCTTAGATGAAAGCGGTATGCTTTTTGGTACTTACACCAACGGCCAAGAACAACTACAAGGCCAAGTGGTACTGGCTGACTTTAACAATCCTAACGGTTTAACGCCGATCAGTAATAACGCATGGACCGCGACTAATGCCGCTGGGCAGCCAATTATTGGTACGCCAACAACCGGCACCTTAGGCGCAATTGCGGGGGGGTACCTTGAAGGCTCAAACGTCGATACCACCGCTGAGATGGTCAACCTAATGACCGCCCAACGCAACTACCAGTCCAACGCCAAAGTGTTAGACGCTAACTCAACCATGCAGCAAGCCTTGCTGAACGTGATTTAGGCCTAATCCATGGACAGAATGATTTATACCGCAGCCAAGGGGGCCGCCAGAGTCATGGAGGCGCAAGCTATTCGCGCCAACAATTTGGCCAATGCTGACACAACGGGGTTTAAAGCAGACTTAGAGCGCGTTAATGCCATGACTGTAGCCGCAACCGGTAACAGCTTGCAGACCCGCGTGCTAGCGCAAACCCAAAGCAGTGGCTTTAGCCAGCAAAGCGGCGCCATGAACCCAACTGGCAGAATCTTAGATCTGGCGATTAATGACGCAGGTTTATTTGCCGTTATGACTGAAGACGGTGAAGGCTATACCCGCTCAGGTGCGATTCAGCCAGATGAAAATGGCCAATTAACCCTAGATGGTCGCCCTGTTGCCGGAGTTGATGGGCCAATTGTGCTACCAGAGTACCGCGAGCTATTTGTTGGTGAAGATGGCCGACTCAGCATAGTGGCTGACGAAGGTGGCGTGATTGAAGAAGTTGGCCAGCTTAAGCTAGTTAATCCCGATATCAACACGATGAGCAAAGGCTTAGATGGCTTACTTTATACCCAAGACCGCCAACCTTTACCTGTTAATGCCGAGGTGACGGTCAGTAGTGGGTTTCTTGAAGCCAGCAACGTGCAAGCCGTAAGCGAGCTTATTGCTGCAATGGACTTAAGTCGCCAATTTGAAGTGCAAGTCAAACTGATGAAGAGTGCCGAAAAGCTGGCAGAAGCAGGTAACCGCCTGTTACGTGACGCCTAATCTCAGTTTTTGAAGCCTATTTTTAAGGAAATACCGCTATGCAATCAGCTTTATGGGTCAGTAAAACCGGCTTAACCGCCCAAGATACTAAGATGACCACCATTGCCAACAACTTGGCAAACGTAAACACCACCGGCTTTAAACGCGATCGTGTGGCATTTAATGATCTGTTTTATCAAGTGCAGCGCCAACCTGGTGGCCAAGTTGATGAGCAAAACGAACTGCCATCGGGTTTACAGCTAGGTACTGGTACTCGCGTAGTTGGCACGCAAAAGGTATTTACCCCAGGTGACATGCTGACCACTAATCAGCAGTTAGATTTAGCGATTGAAGGCCAAGGCTTTTTCCAAATTGAAGAAGCCAATGGTGAAGTCAGTTTTTCACGTGACGGTCAATTCTACCGTGACAGCGAAGGCTTAATGGTCACCTCTCAAGGCTTACCTTTAGTACCCAATATTGAGATCCCTGAAGACGCTCTAACGGTGACGATTGCCAGCGACGGTGTGGTATCGGCACAAATGGCTGGTCAAGCCGACGCCCAAGAGCTAGGGCAAATTACCTTGGTTAACTTTACCAACCCAGCAGGTCTTGAGGCTCGTGGCAACAACCTTTACCGCGAAACAGGTGCATCAGGCGCCGCCGTTGAAGGCATTGCAGGTGACCAGGCTTTAGGCCAGATCCGCCAAGGCGCACTCGAAGGCGCTAACGTTAACGTTGTTGAAGAGATGGTTGAGATGATCTCAACCCAACGAGCTTATGAGATGAATGCCAAAGTGGTATCAGCGTCAGATGACATGCTCAAGTTCTTAAACCAAGCGCTGTAAACCAGCACGCTATCGACTAACAAATGATGATATTCAACATAGGAGCCCGTATGCAATCTCTTTGGTTAAGCTTAGCAATGGCAATGTTATTGTCTGGCTGTATTGCTCATATTCCAGAAGCAGATACTGCGCCGGGTAAACCTGAGTGGGCTCCACCAGAAATCGATTACAGTCTGCCACCAGCAGAAAATGGCAGTGTTTATCGTCCTGGATTTATGCTGACGTTATTTAAAGATAAACGTGCATTTCGCGAGGGCGACATTCTTACCGTCGCTCTCGACGAAAAGACTTACTCAAGCAAACGTGCCGACACCAAAACCAGTAAAACAGGCGGAATGTCGATTGATGGCCAAGCTACCACGGGTAGTAACGCTATCAGCGGCAACGGCGAAGCAAATATGGGACGCTCGTTCAATGGCACAGGCTCTAGCACTCAGCAAAACCAATTGTCGGGCTCTATTACTGTAACCGTCGCTAAGGTTCTCCCCAACGGTGCACTGCTTATCCGTGGTGAAAAGTGGCTACGCCTCAACCAAGGTGACGAATACCTGCGTCTACTTGGGCTTATTCGCGCCGATGACATTGGTAACGACAACACAATTTCCAGCCAACGTATTGCCGATGCGCGCATAATTTATGGCGGCCAAGGCGCCATTTCAGATAGCAATCGAATGGGTTGGGCGGCGCGATATTTTAACAGCCCATGGTTCCCATTGTGATCAGCCGTTTCCGTGTAAAAGTCAGGATTGTGTTAATGAAAAAAATTGCCCTGTTTATCGCCAGCGTACTGTTGAGCCTATCACCTTTGCTACCCGTCCAAGCTCAGGTACAGCACAGATATTTAATGGATATTGTTGATGTACAAGGGATCCGTGATAACCAACTTGTAGGTTACGGATTAGTCGTTGGCTTAGATGGCACCGGTGACCGTAATCAAGTGCGCTTTACCAGCCAGTCTATCGTCAATATGTTGAAGCAGTTTGGGGTGCAGATTGATGATAAAACCGATCCAAAGTTAAAAAACGTGGCTGCGGTCGCGGTACATGCCACAGTGCCACCATTAGCAAGTCCCGGACAAACATTAGATATCACAGTGTCATCACTCGGTGATGCTAAGAGTTTACGTGGAGGTACGCTACTGATGACACCTATGCGCGCTGTTGATGGCGAAATTTATGCTGTTGCCCAAGGCAATTTAGTGGTTGGCGGCGTCTCGGCGCAAGGTCGAAATGGGAGCTCTATTACCATTAACGTGCCAACCGTAGGCAATATTCCCAACGGCGCCCTACTCGAAGCCGATATGAGCAGTGACTTTAACGATAACGAAAATATCGTGCTTAACCTTATCGATCCCAGCTTTAAAACGGCCCGCAACATTGAGCGTGCAGTCAATGAGTTATTTGGCCCTGACGTTGCTGAAGCAGACAGCAGCGCCAAAGTGATTGTACGTGCGCCAAAATCAAATCGTGAACGCGTGACCTTTATGTCAATGCTTGAAGAACTACAAATTGAACAAGGGCGTAAATCACCACGAGTGGTATTTAACAGCCGCACAGGCACAGTTGTAATGGGCGGTGACGTCGTGGTGCGTAAAGCGGCTGTTAGTCATGGCAACCTTACCGTCACCATAGTTGAAAAAGAATCGGTAAGCCAACCCAATGGTGCCTACTTAGGCCAAGCGCAGGGCGAAACCGTGGTTACTACCGACAGCCAAGTCGATATTGATACAGGCAATGGGCATATGTTTGTCTGGCCAGAAGGCATTGCGCTTAATGATGTGGTGCGTGCAGTCAACAGTTTAGGCGCATCACCTATGGATCTCATGGCCATTTTACAAGCCTTAAATGAAGCCGGTGCGCTTGAAGCTGAATTGGTGGTGATCTAATGAAAATCGACAATAACCATAGTTATCTTAACCAGCTTGATGCCGGCGACTTAATCAAAGCTAACGGCGAGTACGGCGCACTTAAACTAGTTAGTCAGCAGTTTGAAGCACAGTTTTTACAAACCGTATTAAAGCAAATGCGATCAGCTTCTGATGTGATGGCTGATAAAGATAGCCCTCTGTCGTCGCAAAATGACGGTATGTATCGCGACTGGCATGACGCCGAACTTGCAGGCCGTTTAAGCCAGATGCAAAGCACGGGGTTAGCTGAGGTAATGACTAAACAATTATCGGCAGGACTTAAGTCTAGCCCTGAGACGGTCGCCTCTAATAATCAACCAAACAATGGGCCGACAACTCACGCGATGCAACCTGCATTGATACTGCCCTTTATTAGCAAATTACCTGAGTAAATGAACAAGTAATTAACTCATTTACACCACAGATAAGGATTTAACATGAGCATGCTCAATATTGGTATGTCTGGGCTTAATGCCAGTATGGCAGCCTTGACCGTCACCTCAAATAACCTTGCTAGCGCTATGGTTCCGGGTTACTCACGCCAACATGCCATGCTCAGCTCTGTGGGTAATGGCATTTATGGCAGCGGCTCAGGTGCTATGGTTGATGGCGTACGCCGTATTTCAGACCAATACGAAGTCGCGCAGCTGTGGAATACCACCAGTAATTTAAGCTATACCAAAACTCAGTCGAGCTACTTTGGTCAGGTAGAGCAGATCTTCGGTTCTGAGGGCAATAATATTTCAGCAGGATTAGACCTACTATTTGCCTCGCTCAATTCAGCAATGGAGCAACCAAATGAAATAGCTCATCGCCAAGGCTTTTTAAATGAAGCCAAAGCAATAACCCAGCGCTTCAACTCTATTAGCGAAGGCTTAAACGCACAGGTTTCACAAATCGAAGGGCAGATCCACGCTTCAGCTAAAGAGATTAATGCGCAACTTGCCACCATCGCCAGTTTTAATACCGATATTCAAAAAGCCAAGGCTAGCGGCAATGTACCATTAGCCTTGTTAGATGCTAGAGACGCTGCCGTTGATGACTTATCACTGATTATTGATGTTAAAGTGGTAGAAGATGCCGATGGCATGCTCAATATCTCTTTAGCTCAAGGCCAGCCGTTACTTTCGGGCACCACGGCATCAAAAATTAATGTCAGCCCAGATCCGACATCTCCACGCTTTAATCAAGTCAGTATTCAGTTTGGCCAATCTAATTTTCCACTAGATGAAACTGCTGGCGGCAGCTTAGGCGCACTCATTGATTATCGTGATAACAGCATGGTTGACTCACTAGCCTTTATTGACGAACTCGCGATGACCATGGCCGATGAATTTAATAATGTTTTAGCAGCCGGTACCGATTTAAATGGTAATACGCCAACCACACCACTATTTAGTTATGACCCAACCAACCCAGCGGGCAGTTTAACCCTAAGTACAGGTTTTAGTGCCGACATGCTGGCATTTGGTAAAGATGGCAGTCCAGGTGACAACAGCAATCTAAAAGATCTTGTCGAACTCGCGAACAAGAACATCTCATTTAGCTCTATGGGCGTAGATGCCACCATGGGCGATGCCTTCGCCAGTAAAATTGGTGAGCTCGGCTCCGCCTCACGCCAAGCTAAAATGAGCCAAGATACTGCTGAAAAGTTGCAGTTAGAGGCGCAAACTCAATGGGCAAGCACCAGCGGTGTAAATGTTGATGAAGAGGGGGCCAACTTAATTATGTATCAGCAAGCATATCAAGCTAATGCCAAAGTCATCGCGACTGCAGACCAGTTATTTCAAACCATTTTGAACAGTATTTAAGGACATTTGTATGCGCGTTAGTATGATGAATCTTTACAGCAACAATTTACACAGCCTACAAAAGTCGACGTTTGATATCTCTAAGCTCAATGAAATGATGTCGACGGGCAAATCCATTTTACGTCCGTCAGATGATCCTATTGGCTCAGTTAAAGTCATTGGCAGCCAAAGAGACATGGCCGCCACCAATCAATACCTTGAAAATACCGAGTCTTTGTCGACTAGCTTTGACCGCTCAGAAACCTATATGTCGAGCATGGTTGAGCTCCAAGGTCGTATGCGCGAAATCACCATTTCAGCAAGTAACGGTAGCCTATCGCCAGAAGACAGATCCGCTTATGCCGCTGAAATGAACGAATTGCTGGAAACCTTTGTAGATACGGTCAATGCCAAAGATGAAGCCGGTAACTACCTATTTTCAGGCAACAAAACAGACACAGCGCCAATAGGTAAAGATGCCGACGGTAATTACGTTTACCAAGGCGATAGCAACACCCGAGAAGTACAAACCTCAGGTTCATCTTGGATGACCGCCAATAGCACCGCGGCTGATTTTTTATTCTCCAATGGCAGCGCAGATATCCTCAATCAGACTAAAGATTTTATTGCAGCGCTAGAAGATCCTGCACTAGCTCCAGGTGATGCTGCGTTTGACCAAGTAGCCATTGATATGCAAACCAGCTTAGATGACAGCCTTAACAGTATTAGCTCTGCCATTACAGACATTGGCGGCAAGCAAAATACTCTGAGCTTAGTGCAGTCTTCCCATGAAGAACGAGTGCTATTTAATAAAGAGGTTATTGGTGAAACTGAAGGCTTAGACTATGCCCAGGCAACGGCAGAGTTCAATGTTAAGCTGACAGCATTAAAAGTGACTCAGCAAACCTTTGTGCAAGTATCGCAACTATCACTGTTTAACCACCTGTAGATAACATTCAATTATTTAACTTAAAGAAAATTCGATGCTAAATGGAATTTCAGACTCTCTTCATGTCCAACAGCGTAACCCTAGGGTTGCGCCAACGACGGTTGCCTCTCCATTACTGCCTGAGCGCAACAATAACCAAGCTGCGACTATTCCCAGCCATCGATTAGAAAGCTATAACAAGTGGGCTAAAGTCACTCAAGGACAACATAAAATCAGTGCACAACAAGTTGCTGAACAAGGATTGCAGCAGGCAAAAAACTTATTAAAGCAGCTAAATAACCAAGGGCAGCAAGCTTTAAAAGCTAGCGTAGACAGTGAATTTATTGGTCGCGCCCAGCAATTGCAACAACGATTATCTCAGCTAGATATTCGCTATTTAGATGCCCCGCTAATCGATCACCAGCTCAATCTTATTTCAGCCAATCGGCCAGCAGCAATGCATAGTTTTAGCTTAAAATCGGTAGATCTTACGAGTCCTAAACCCCGTGACGAAATTGTTCAAATTCAATTAGGAAAAGACTCAACCCAAGTGCTTTTGCCTGCCAATGCTCAAGCACATGAATTAACGGCAAAGCTCAAACAAGGGTTTGCCGCACTTGATATTGAGGTGCAGCAATCAACTGACAATCGGACAATATTTAAAAGTCACCCCCAGCAATGGCAACAAATTAAGGCTGGAATATTGATGACCGGGCAAGGGCAGCGTCTGCCTGCAGGCGATATAAGAACCATAAAAGTGCAACCCGAACTCAGCTGGCAAGATCCACAGCAATGGCGCTTCAATAGCCACGAAGAAATTAAGCAATCACTCGCTAAAGTGGCTAAGTCAGCCCATAAAGTCGATACGCAATTAAAAGAGCTACAAACCAGCCAGCTACATATTCAGCAACAGCTGCACAAAGCCAATAAGCTAAAAGATGTGGGGCTAAATATAGACTCAACTTTAAATGATCTAGCAAACCTTATGCAGCCATCGCCTTTTAAACTGAAAATAAACTCCCTGATGGCACAAGCTAACCTCACCCGGCCACATGTGTCTTCTTTATTGGCTTAAATATCAATTGAGCTCGGCGTCATCCTTAATGGTGACGCCTTATTTTTTAGCGCTATATTGCTAAGCGAGTAAAGTTAAAATTGCCGCCAAATCATCAAACTTCGACTGCTTCAATATCCCAGTAACATACTGACTATAGTTAGCTTTATGTTGGCGATTGGTATGGTAAACCTGAAAACACATTATAATATCGTGCTCAGACAAGCCTTGGTGATAAGCCGCCATCACCGCTAAATAACAGCGCAACATAAATAGATCTGTCAGCATCACCCGAAAAGCCTCTGAAGGCGTTAATGCATCAACTTGTGGAAACTGCATATGGTAGAAATAGTAAAGTAAGTAACGGCTAAACAATGCTTCATGGCCAACAAGCGCGGGTAACGCAACATCCTGCCAAGCTTGGTTAATACTGGCCATGCTGATGTTTTTCTTGTCATCCGCTAACGCGCAAATCGCTTTATTTATCAATTCAAATCGGCTGCGGCCACGTCTTACTTTATTGGTGTTGAGCCATAATTGAATCGAGGTAAACGCATTCATTTGATGAATGTCAGTATCTTGATTAAAGCCGTCAAAATGCTGCTTAAGCTGGCCGTTCTCACTTAGGATAACCAACTGTTGAAACATATCGTCAATAGCGCTGCTTTTTAGTTCTTGATTAGCCACCCGATCTGTCGTCTTCATCAAAATACCAATCGCGGTCAAACCCAACTCTAGTGGCTGACCAGGCTTTAACAGTAACTGAATTGAATAGTCGTAAGCCTTTTCAGCCCAAAGTGGCGCGGACTTAAGGCGTTTATCATGATGAAACTCACGCTGTTCAAACAGAAATGGATTAGGCCTAAACAAGACATTACGTGCCGCTTCAGGGCAAGATAGAGATAGACTTTCATAACGATCATTGCCACGCATGTGTGCCATTCGAGGGTAGGTTTTGCAGGTATTACTCAGGAGGGATTCACCCGCTTTAGCATGGATCTGGCATAGATTGTTGTCATCTAAAAACCCACAAGCACCATTTTCATTGAGCACAGCCTGCGCCCAAACCCCTTCACTTTTCTTTACTTTTTTAAGTGCCGTTTGGGCTAATTCTTTCAGTTCTTTATGAGCTAATGTTTTTTTATAGCTTTGTTTATCAATATGAATATTCCAGCCATAACAGCAGCTATCTTCACATTCGCTGCCGATACAATTGAAGTGGGTGACAAATTGAGGTCTAACAAGTGAGTGCTTCATTATCGTTCGCTATGATTAAGCCTAAATATGCTTATCTATAGCGACAAAAAGCCAATTTTTCTAAAACTTTGCTTTTTTTAATCTAATTTTTGTAAATTATTTAAATATTAAAATCATAGGCTTAACCATATTTTTAAAAAGATTTTCAGCCCTGCTTTCAGTTTTCGATTTAGGCGTCGTTTTAAGTTTATAGACAACAAATAACCCGTTAAAACTCAAAGGAATATCCTATGTTATCTGTAATGACTAATAACGCGTCAAACATCGCTCAAAATGCTGTCACTAAAAATAACGACCTTCTTGGCAACGCTATGGAGCGCCTATCAACAGGTCTTCGTATCAACAGCGCTGCTGATGATGCAGCGGGTCTACAGATTGCGACTCGCCTAAATGCTAACGTAACAGGTATGGAAACTGCTAATCGTAACGTTTCAGATGCAACGTCAATGCTACAAACTGCTGACGGCGCACTAGATGAGCTAAACAATATTGCTTCTCGCCAAAAAGAACTAGCAACTCAAGCAGCTAACGGCGTGAACTCTGCTGAAGACATTAAAGCGCTTGGTGCTGAATACAAAGAACTTAACGCTGAAGCTAACCGTATTATCGACAGCACGGAATACGGCGGAAACAAGCTATTCACTTCTTTAGATGCGGGTGTAGGCTTCCAAATTGGTGCTTCTAACACAGCTTCTGAGCAGTTAACTGTAACGACTAAAGTCGCTGACGTTAAAGCGCTATTTGTTGGTGATATTACTGACTCTGCGACAGCAAAAGCTCAAATCGACAACGTTGATGCAATCATTGATGCTGTTGGTACAGAACGTTCTAACTTAGGTGCGAGTATCAACCGTCTAGGTCACACGGCATCTAACCTAACTAACGTTACCGAAAACACCAAAGCTGCTGCTGGTCGTATCATGGACACTGACTTTGCTGTTGAAACTGCTGCGATGACTAAGAACCAGCTACTGGTTCAAGCAGGTACAAACATTCTGTCTTCTTCAAACCAAAACACTGGTTTGGTTATGGGTCTATTGGGCTAATCTTCCTCCCTTTTATCCCGACCTCAAAAAGAGCCTTAGGGCTCTTTTTTATTGATAAAAAATCCCGCTTTCGCTTCAGCCTCCCTCAGCAAATGTCGCCTTATATCAGATAAGGGTTTGCAATAAATCAACCAATTTCAATAACGGAAGTCCTACTTCCCTTTATGCCATGGGAAACGGAAAAACCCAGGTCATAGCAAGCACACACCAAGAGCACAACCCTATAAAAACAACCACTTAAATATATGGCACAAAGGTTGCCATTAATAGACGAATTGGAGAGATCAAATGATATCAGGTATGGGTGGCGCCACATTCGCCGAACAACTTATTGCCGCTGAGCGTATGGGCAAAGATCAGATATTTGAAAGCAACAAGACCAAGTACGAATCACAACTTGATGCTTATAAGATCCTTGAACGCAGTCTAGATAAAATGACCAGTAATCTTGAAAAGATTAACGGTGATGCCTTTGAGAGCAAAACCTCATCAATCAGCGATGACAATGCCAGCATCACGGTCGAAAGTGGCGCACCAGCGGGTAACTATGACCTGCACGTACAGCAACTTGCGCAAGCACACCAACTGACTAAAAATTTCGCTAGTGAAGATACTTTAATTCCAACAACAGGTGTACTTGAAATCCAACTTGGCGGTAAAAGTGTAAGCCTAGATATGGCAGTGCTCAATCCCGATGGCACAGCTACCGTCAAAGATCTCACCAGCATGATCAACGAGCATCCAGACAACCCAGGAGTTCAAGCTTCTTTGGTACGCACTGGTGGCCAAGTTGAGCTTATGCTTTCTTCGAAGGAATCTGGCGCAGCAAACAATATCAATGTCACTATGAATGGTGCCGATTGGGGCGTGACTGAACGCCGCGCAGCACAAGATGCCATGGTCAATCTAAATGGTATCGATATCACTAGTAGCAGCAACAATTTAGCCAATGTTATCGACGGCGTATCAATCGAGCTTAATAAAGCCCATACCGCTGGTGAAAGTAGCAGTATTAGAATCGAATCAGATACCGACGCCAGTGAGAAAGCCGTAGAGGACTTTGTCGATATCTTTAACGATTTAATGGATGAGATTAACAAGTTGACTCGCTCAATGGGCAGTCAGGAGTTAGATGATCTCAACAAAGAAAACGAAGATAAAGATAGCGATACCGATGACAAAGATGAAGACGATAAAGATGACGACTTTAACTCTTCAATTACCGAAGACCAATTAGGCGTACTTAAGGGCGATTCAAGCATCAGAATGCTGCAACAAGGTATGCGCAACGCCATATTTGATAGCGCTTCTAACGGCATGCGTTTATCGGATATTGGCGTTGAAATGGGCCGTGACGGCAAGCTTGATATTGATTCAAACAAGCTATCAAAAGCACTAAAAGATGATCCTGATGCGATACAAGCCATGTTTACCGACAGTGGTAGCTATATCGATAGACTCGACACCCTAATTGACCCTTTCACCAAATTCCAAGGCTCGATGGATCTCAAAAAAGACAATCTTGAAAAGCAGATTGAACGTGTTGAAACCAGCATGGATAACCACGATCGCCAAATGGAACAAAGATACCAAATTTACCTTTCACAGTTTACCGCAATGGAAAACACCATTAACCAACTTAACTCAGCCAGTGCGCTGTTTTATTAAGGAATTCTAGCAAAATGTTAAACGAGCACGATCCTTTTAATGCTTATAAGCAAACCTCTATTAATGCTAGAGCTGCAGCTGCAAACCCACATGAAATGGTGCGTATGTTGCTTGATGGTCTACTAGAAGAGATCGAACGCGCTGCAGGTTTTATGCAAAGAAAAAGCTATGAGGATAAAGGTCAAAGCATCAATAAGTGCCTAAATATCGTTCACGGTTTGGATTCAATGTTGGATATCGAAAATGGTGGTGAAGTCGCGACAAAACTGAATCAGCTTTATGACTACTGCAGTCGCCAATTAGTCGTTGCTAGTGTTGAAAACAGCACTAGTGCACTCACTCCTATTACCAAGGTGATTACCGATGTCAGATCTGGATGGTCCAATCTCAATTGAGCAATGGCAACGGTTTGAAAAAGCCCTGCAGTTTCACGCTCAAGCACAGGATTGGGAAAAATTGGCAATAGTAAATCAAAAAATGATTAATGCACTGATAAAAGCGGGTAAGCCTACTTGCCGCTCACAGCTAGTTGCACGCCAGTCTCTCGCAAATACTCATCAGGCTATAGTGCAGCAATTGCAACAAGCACAAGGCCAATTAAAGCAAGAGATGGATATTTTTAAGCAGCAACAAGATGGCCTTGCTGCTTATCAATTTACCTGCGCAAGCGGTGGGGTTAACTATGAATAACTCAGTATTAATCAATACTACGCCCACTACTAACCCCTTGACTAACGGCCAGATAAAGCCTGCATCATCGGTGACAAGTTATGACAATGCTGACACTGAAAGCGTTAACGAAGCTGTGCCTTTCGCATTGGCTCAACCGCAGACAATCTTGCCTCCAGATAGCATGAATAGACTAGCGAATACGACTTATACATCTGAAAGTTCTGTTATAAACACCCAAATAACTACATTAGGTTTAGTCGCTAACAACGCCATTTATAGCCAAAATAATGCCAGCCAAATAGATGTTTTAGGTGATATTCAAAATAGAATAAATCAAGCTTTTCTAGGTAAACAACTTACATCAGTAACGGCAAATAGCGTCACTTCACATCTCCAAAAATCGCCTGAAAATATAAATTCAAATCTAGAAAAAAGCCTTACAAACACCCAAAACACGATTAGCTTTAATAATGCAAACCTAGTTAAACAATCTAACACTTTAAACTTAGATTTAGGGTTAACAAAAACGCTGAATAACACGGCTATATCGCATATGTCTGCGCTACAAACGTCATTCAATGGACAACAGCTAGATGCGACTAATCTAGATGGCCTTGATTCAATGACTAATCAGTTAATTAGTACCAATACCCGCTCACAAAGCGCTATTGCACAGTGGGGACCAGTATCTGTAACTCAGTCGGCACCGCTACTACAGCAAGCTCAAGATATGCTTTCGCCCCTAAGAGAACAGATTCGTTTTCAAATAGATCAGCAGATAAAGCAAGCCGAGATCCGTTTAGATCCACCAGAACTAGGCAAAATTGAACTCAACGTACGCTTAGATGGTGATCGCCTACATATTCAAATGCATGCCGCCAACTCAGTCATTCGTGATGCAATGTTAGCTGGCCTCGACAGGTTACGTAGCGATTTAGCTAATGATCATGGCGGCTTAATTGATGTTGATGTGAGTCAAGGCGAGTCGCAAAACAAACAGCAGCAAGACCCAAACCAACCTGTTATCTCAATTGCAGGAATGCATGAATCAGCTGCAGAGAGAACTGTTCCCCCTCAACAAGACTACGTTGATTTGCTTGCATAATTAAGGACTAAAACTATGGCATTAACTAAAAAAATCACTATTTCTGCCTTACTTCTAGGCTGGACAGCCGCTTCATTTTGGCTTGGAGCACAGTCTCCACAACTGCTTAATAAAGACTTGTTTTCTACAGAGAAAACTCCCCCAACAGCACAATTTTACCCATTAGAAAAGTTCGTTATCTCTATTCCTGGTGACGAATACCCTCATTACCTATTGCTCGAAATGGCTTTCAAAAGTCGCTCTACGAACGTAGCTCACACCATTGAGCAAGCAGATCCAGTTATTAGAAATTCATTAATGAAGATGTTTTCCAACAAGCACTTTAACGAGCTAAATAACGCTAAACAATTTGAATCGTTACAAACAGAAGCACACAACTTACTGTCGGTTGTGCTGGCTAAAAATGACTTCGCCATTGAATTAGATGAAGTCTTATTCACTCGTATGGTTATTCAATAAAGGTCTTTGCAATGAATACAGCCCAATCTGCGTACCAAGAAGTAAGTGAAGATCCTGCGGTAAGACGACTTTCTGAAGGCCAGGTTATGACGCAATACTTACCCTTAGTAAAACGTTCAGTATCCCAACTAAGAAGCCATTGTGGTTCAGTTTTAGCTATCGAGGATATGGAGCAGATTGGTTTAATGGCACTGCTCGAGTCTGCGAGACGCTACCCTGGAGAATATGATAACGGCTTTATTTCTTTTGCTGGTCAAAGGATACGAGGCGCAATTTTGGATGAGCTACGCCGTCAAGATTGGCGCCCAAGGCCTGTAAGACAGCAAGCCCATGAGCTAAATGACATGGTTAGAAAGCTGACTCGTCAGCTAGAGCGTGAGCCTAGCGACAAAGAAATTGCCGCGGCTATGTCTCTTAACCCTATTGAATACCGCGAGCGCCTATTTGCTTCACAATCAGAATCCATGCATAGCTTAGATGAACTAATTAGTGATGGACGCCACTTTGTTGATAGCAATGATGTATTGGAGCAATTTTCAGCAAAAGAATATTTATTCCAGGCAATTTCAAAATTAAACAAAAGAGAACAGGTGATCCTGTCGCTTTACTATCAACATGAACTTAATTTAAAAGAAATTGCCGCAACATTAGGTCTGACAGAAACTCGGATTTGCCAACTGCATAAACAAGCCGTTAAGCAACTTCACAACGTCTACCACCAATGGGAACGGTAATCAGGTGAGATAGAATGAGTAAACTGTTAGGGCTAGTAATCATAATGTTTTCAGTATTTGGAGGCTATATTTGGGCTGGAGGAGCATTGGTCTCTTTATGGCAGCCAGCTGAAATACTGATCATTTTTGGCGCAGGTATTGGCGCTCTAGTGATAGCAAATCCTAAACCAGTCCTGATAGAAATGGTTGAGCAACTTAAAGAGTTGTTTCGTGTTGAACAAGAAGATCCTGAGCTTTATCCTCAGCTTTTTGGCCTAATGGGCATGCTAATGTCTCAAATACAGGCACAAGGATTACGCATTCTTGATGACCACATTGAGAACCCTAACGAAAGCTCGCTGTTTCTAATGTATCCCGCGGTATTAGAACATCCCAATGTACTTAGCTTCCTTATCGATAACCTGAGATTACAATCTATCGGTAAAATCTCACCTCATGACTTAGAGCATATTCTAGAAGAAGAGATCCACCGTATCGAAGAAGATAGAATGCGTCCATCTCATGCTCTAAGTAAAACAGCAGAAGCTATGCCAGGCTTTGGTATTCTAGCTGCAGTAATGGGGATTATTATTACCATGTCTAACATAGACGGCCCCATAACCATGATTGGTGTAAAGGTTGCCGCTGCATTAGTGGGCACATTTATTGGTATCTTTGCCTGCTACTGTTTATTCGACCCTCTTTCTAAAGCACTTGAGCATTTGGTAGAAAGAAAGTCCGCTCAAATGCGTTGTGTCGCAGCAGCCCTAACCGCATTTGCCAAAGGCAAACCACCGATGCAAGCCATAGATGCCGGACGCAAACAGATCCAAAGTGAAAATCGCCCTAGTTTTATTGAGCTTGAACGTTGGATGGCGGAGCAAAAAAGCTAATGTTAATCAGACCCGAGCCAATTATCATTCGCCGAAAAAAACGCACTAAAACTAAGTCAACCCACGGTGGCGCTTGGAAGGTTGCTTTCGCTGATTTCACATTAGCCATGATGGCGCTCTTTATGGTGCTATGGATAATGCAGATTGCTGATCAGCAAGAAAGAACCATGATTGTGCAGTACTTAAACGGCGACCTTTACGATAACGGCTCGATTAATCCCTTTGATTTAGGCGGCGCACCTTCAATGTTGGATTTCAACGGCAACTTAGGTATTCAGCAAGCCGTGCTGCCAGCAACCTCAACAGGTGTAGATAAAAGTGGCCCAGCCATGCATAACCGTATTCCTTTTGGCGAGGAAAATGCTAAAGCCGGTAGAGGTCCTAAACTAAACGCCTTAGTACCGGGAAAATTTGAAACCCAAGCACAACTAGAGTTTCTTGCACGAGAAATCGATAATGTCATTCGTGATGTAAGTATGGGGGCTAATGTCGAACTGCAAGTAGTACCGCAAGGCGTACGTATATTAATGCATGATAATATACATCAATTTATGTTTACTCGTGGCAGCTCAGAGATGATGCCATACTTTGAAGATCTATTAATGGCATTAGGCCCATTATTAAGCCAAGTAGAAAACAAAATAACCATTTCAGGCCACACAGACTCTAGTCCTTATGCAGGTAAAAGCTTTACCAACTGGGAGCTCTCAAGTAAACGTGCACTTTTAGCAAGAAGGGTATTAGAATACGGCGGAATTAATCGCAACCAAGTCATTCAAGTAACAGGCATGGCTGATCAAGTACCTTATATTGCCGAAGATCCAGCTGCCGCAGCAAACCGCCGTATAGAAGTATTAGTAATGACCTCAGCTGCAGAAAACCAACTTAAGCAGATGATGGGGTTAACCGTTGAAGACAGCGCTGCAAAAAGTGTACTAAAACAGGCAAAGCAGGTAGCAGAAGCCAATCAAACTCGGGTTCGATACCCACAATCATGGACGACTAATAACGACTCGCAATAAGTTTATCTCAGACTCACCTCATCAGTAACAAACTTTAAATCGGCTACTTTCGATTTAATTGCTAAACAACCAGGGTATTTAGTGAAATATAAGGAGATCACAATGCCTGCTTCATATATACGTAAAGGACCTGACTTTCTGCAGAAACTTTTTCTATATTTGATTTTATTCGACTGGGTTGTATTGCTTTACCTATTTGTAGAAATAAAGAGTATGTCTTTTCGTCATGGCGCTATTACGTCAGTGATGGTGGTCATCTTTAATCTTATTCTAGTCAACCTATGTTTCAAGCGTGCCCGTAGGGCAGAAGACAGTTACCAAATTTATCCCGTGATAATGGGCGCATTAATGTCCTTCGTTATCATCGCCTACTTCTTTTTCTTCTAGTACTACAGCTTCAGTGTCCGTTGCCCTTAACGGACACAAGCTTGCCAAATCCCTGTAAGAGCGATTAAACAACACAATGCTAGCCCCGTTGCGGTTTCTAAAACCAAAATATTCTTCATCCCTATGCTTTGTCCCAATTTCCTGACAGGAATTTAAATCTTAGTTTTACAGATATATATCAGCCTTTCAAAACTCAGCGAATCATATTGAAATTCCGACTAAGGTATCGATAAATCAGTAACTAGAAACCAACTGTGCCTTTGAGGGGTTAGAAGGCTCAAAGTACTTTGCAATCTTGCAGCGCATCGGGAGGATTTAAATAAGAATAATGATTTATATCTATATAACGGATTCATAGTCTATAAAAAATCCGAACGTATTTATCTCGCTGTAACTCCCCGCTAGAAATGCTCTACGACTCTGGTGAGTGTATCAACTATCTAGGAGTACACACTCACTTTATAGCGAGTCGCGGAAGTAAACATATAGGTCTTTTGGATATGGATATGCAGCGATTGAATGCCTTGAAGTCTGAATTTCCTGCAGGTCAAAAGCTCTCCGCGTTCATCCCTTGCATCAAGCTTCGTTTGATAAGCACAAGGACCTCACCCTACTCCACATGCGTACTGAACCTCACTGCGTTCGGGCTTTTTATTTCACCATGTTCGTTCGGTCATCTTTCCAGACAAAAACGAAAAAAGCCCGTTGCATTAGCAACGGGCTTTCTCGTTATTTGGCGCCTGGAAATGAC
>NZ_JBFRNX010000008.1:199594-227258 GCF_041471165.1 Shewanella sp. 10N.261.52.F9 | reverse complement strand
TCCAATGAAGTTGGATTTGGCGATGGCTAATAGAGAGTAAGCTTGCCTATTCATTATCACGCACAAAGTAAACACTAAAGTGATTTTCAATAACGACTTAATCTGCATCAAAGTCCCCCTTATCCAATCCGTGAAAGCTTGAGTAGCTTACGCAGATCGGCTACTAGCGCTTTACCTTGCATGATTTGTGCTTGATGGTCTTCGGCAATCGGATAGCTCATGACTAAGCTTCCAAGCGGATCGACTATCACTAACTCTTGTTGATTGAGCAGCTTACTAAGCTGTTTAGAGGGAGCTGCAGTTACAAAATCAAAGCCTGTTAATGCGGCGGTATCGCTGTGTTGGTTAACCATAATAATGGTGTGTACGCGATCTTGATTACGGCCAAGGGCAACATGGCTTTGCTGCAAGATGTAGAGCCTGTCTTCACAGATGGCGTCGCAATGGCTAGGTAATTGATACAACAGCTGCCACTCTTGTGGCTGGGGATTGGCCATATCTAAGCTTTGATAGCTAACGCTTTCAAGTAGTTGGCCTTTATTGGTTGCTCCACCTTGGTATAAATCAAAGCTGAGTACAATCTTGGCAGCCATTACTGGCAGTACAAAAGCCAATAACAAAAGTATGAGGGTTTTCTTACCGTTCTTTTTGGGGGAGTTCATTCCATCTCCTCTTTCTGTTCTTTCATCCTTTCTAGCGCACTGACTAACGTACCTTATCAGTCTGTAATGGCTAAAAATGGTGACAATAATCCATCAAAATAATTGTTCAGAATTGAGCTTCCCGGAACGGCTAGGTCGCTTAATTTCTAACCTACAGTGTCTGTGTATAGTTAGCAATAGCCTATTTATTTTCTTATTTATCTGATTGTTTTAATTTACGAAACAATAGATATCCCATTAAAAATGCAAACACAGCGGCCATCGAAAACCATTGCACCGCATAGCCGTGGTGTTTTTGCGATGATAACGGGATTGGCTGCCAAGGGTGAGGATACGGGTTGTCGAGGTTATTGGGCTGCAAAACCAGATTAGCCAAAGGTTTATCAATTAACTGAGCAAGCTGGGGAATATTGAGATTCTGAATGCGCTTGGGCCAAGCGTTTTCAGCCATTAACTCTGAGCTCATCGGGTTTATCTGCTTCTGATAAACCCGCCCCTCTAGCGTGATAGGCTGACTGATGGAGTCTACGTCAGGCAATTGTGAACGATTTAGCCCCGCAGGAACAAAACCTAGCTCGACGAGCAGCCAAGGCTGAAGCTCTTCTACTTGCAGTGCTTGCAGTGCAAGGTAACCGACTCGACCTTGATAGATTTGGTTATCGAGTAAAAAAATATCACTCGAGACAGGAGTGACTGTAACACTAAGTTTAAAGCCAGTTAAAGATTCATCTTTAGCTGAATTAAGTATCTGAGAATAGCTGAGTACTGAGGCTGCTTGTCTTTGGCTTAGCTGTTGCTGCCATTGCGACTTATATTGTGCGCGTTCGAGTTGCCAAAAACCTAGCTTGACCAAAGTTGAAAACACTATCACAGTAAGAAGCACAATAAATAACCACGCAAGATTCACCTTAACACGAGGAGAACCCATGTCTGTTTTGTTTATCTTTAAAGTCGTCTTAGTATTACTACTGCTATTCATACTGTTTAATCTAGGTCGCGCCCTATTTATTATGGTGAAAGGAGAACAGACAGTCCCGATGAGCCAATATTTAGGTAGACGGGTACTGTTATCTGTTTTAGTTGTTGTCTTGCTGCTGGTGGCATTAGGGTCTGGCGTAATCAGCCCTAACGCCAGACCTTATTAAAGATTCAGTTCTATCTTTTACAATACGTAAACAAAGATAAATAGACATAACCAAACCACATCTACAAAGTGCCAGTACCAAGCGCCAGCTTGGAAGGCAAACTGCTTATCTGGGGTGAAATGCCCTTTGAGCACTCTAAAGAACAGCACAATCAAGAATACAGTCCCCAAGGTAACGTGCATGCCGTGAAAGCCGGTTAACAGGAAGAATGTATTGCCGTAAACGCCCGCATCGAGAGTCAGTCCCATCTCTTGGTAAGCATGGATATACTCTTCAGCCTGTAAAAATAAGAACCCAATACCCAGTAAAATGGTTAGCCCTAGCCAAACTGTTAGCGCCTTACGTTTATCTTGTTCAAGCCCGACATGAGCAAAGTGTAAGGTTACCGATGAGGTTAACAGGATTAAGGTGTTATACAGGGGCAGTCCCATCCAGCCCATAGCTTGGGTGGTGGTACCATCGGGTGTCGTGACCAGCGGCCAAACCGCTTCGAAAGTGGGCCATAACACTTCATTGGTCATAGCGTTATTAGATGCGCCACCTAACCAAGGCACTGCAATCATACGCGCATAAAATAGTGCACCGAAAAAGGCAGCGAAGAACATCACTTCAGAGAAAATAAACCAGCTCATCCCTTGTCTAAATGAGCGATCCATCTGCTTTGAATAGAGTCCAGCCATCGATTCGGCAATGACAGTTCTAAACCAGCCAAAGATCATAAAAATGATCACAGCGATCCCTGCCAGCAGAATATAACCGCCGCTGGTACTGTCGGTCTTTAATTCTGATACATAGCTGCCAGCACCAAACGCGATTAGAAATAGGCCGATAGCCCCAATAATCGGCCAAGCGCTCTGGGCGGGAACATAATAGTTTTCATGTTTTTCTATAGTCATCTTGCGGCTCCTTGCTCTACAGCAGTGCTGGCGACATAGCCCTTGTCGGTGATGTTGTAGAGGGTATAAGAGAGGGTCAAGGTTGATATTGAATCCGGTAACTCGGGATCCACAAAAAATATCAGTGGAAGATCAGCTTCGGCTTGGGCCGTTAATACTTGCTGATTGAAACAGAAGCATTCCGTTTTATTAAAGTAGGCGGCGCCTTGTCCTGGCGATACCGACGGAATTGCTTGGCCAACAATATGTTTAGCAGACAAATTTGTCGCAACAAAATGGGTCCGAATAAGCTCACCGGGGTGAACTTGCATAGTGTTGACCTCAGGTTTGAAGGTCCAAGGCATGTCGCTTTGTACCTGAGACACAAACTCAACGGTGATGCTTCTGCTTTTATCGATGACGACGGGCTGATAAACGCTAGCGGTACTTTGGGTTTTGCCATTAATCCCCAGCGCGTCGCACAGAACATCGTATAAAGGAACAAGCGCAAACCCAAAGCCGAACATGCCCAGAGAGCTAAAAATTAGCACTATGATCAGTTTCTTATTAGATTTACGCTGCAACTTATCCATGTTTACTTCACCTCTGGCGGTGTAGTAAATGAATGGTAAGGCGCAGGACTTGGAATGGTCCATTCCAGACCTTCTGCTCCTTCCCATGGCTTAGCTGGCGCTTTCTCTCCACCGCGAATACATTTAATCACCACTGCTAAGAAAATCAGCTGTGACAGACCAAAGGCAAACCCACCAATCGACACAATTTGGTTAACGTCGGCAAATTGAATCGCATAATCAGGGATCCGTCGTGGCATACCGGCAAGCCCGAGGAAATGCATCGGGAAGAACAATACGTTTACTGAGATCACTGAACACCAAAAGTGCCAGCGGCCTAGGCTTTCGCTGTACATATTCCCGGTCCACTTAGGCAGCCAATAATAGGCTGCAGCCATGATGGAGAATATCGCCCCAGTGACCAGCACATAGTGGAAATGCGCCACCACAAAGTAAGTATCGTGGTATTGGAAATCCGCAGGGGTGATTGCCAACATGAGTCCGGAGAACCCACCGATGGTGAACAAGATGATAAAGGCGACCGCAAATAACATAGGGGTTTCAAAGGTGATTGAGCCTCGCCACATAGTGGCTACCCAGTTGAACACCTTTACGCCCGTTGGCACCGCAATCAACATGGTGCAATACATAAAGAACAGCTCTGCAAACACCGGCATGCCTGTGGTAAACATATGGTGCGCCCAAACCAAGAACGACAAAATAGCGATACTGGCGGTGGCGTAAACCATCGACGAATAACCAAATAAGCGTTTACGGCTAAAGGCGGGCACAATGGCGGAGATGATACCGAACGATGGCAAAATCATGATGTAGACTTCTGGGTGACCAAAGAACCAGAAAATATGTTGAAACATGACTGGATCGCCACCACCGGCCGCATCAAAAAAGCTGGTGCCAAAGTATTTGTCGGTAAGTACCATGGTGACCACGCCCGCAAGTACTGGCATCACAGCAATCAATAAGAATGCGGTGATAAGCCAAGTCCATACGAATAGCGGTAGCTTCATCCATGTCATGCCCGGCGCGCGCATATTAACGATGGTCACGACTACGTTAATCGCACCCATAATTGAGCTTATGCCCATAATATGCACCGCAAATACAAATAATGCTGTGCTGTCTGGACTATAGGTGGTCGACAACGGTGCGTAGAAGGTCCAGCCAAAGTTAGGTCCGCCTCCTTCCATAAATAGTGAGCTTAGCAGGATTGAAAATGCGAAAGGCAAGATCCAAAAGCTCCAGTTATTCATCCGCGGTAGCGCCATATCTGGCGCACCAATCATCATAGGAATTAACCAGTTAGCCAAGCCTGTAAAGGCCGGCATTACCGCGCCAAATACCATGATCAAACCATGGACTGTGGTCATTTGGTTAAAGAAGTTAGGCTCAACTAATTGTAAGCCTGGTTGAAATAGTTCTGCTCGGATTACCATTGCCATGGCGCCGCCGGTGAGGAACATGATGAAACTAAACCATAAATAAAGCGTGCCGATATCTTTATGGTTAGTGGTTAATATCCAGCGCATAATGCCTTTCGGCGCCCCATGATGGTGGTCATCATGGTGATCGTCGTGAGCGGCTGGTGAATCTTGTGTAATTGTGCTCATTTACATCCCCTACTTAGCGTGACCATCGACATCTGATGCTTGTACGGCATCGCCAGAATCATTACCCCAAGCATTTCGCTCAAAGGTAATCACTGCGGCTATCTCTTGTGGCGTTAACTGCTGCGCAAACGCCTGCATAGCAGTGCCCGGTTTACCATTAATCACAATCTCAAGATGGTCGGTAACAGGCCCTTTAATAACAGGACTACCAACGAGCGATGGGAATGCGGGTGGTAAGCCTGCACCTGTGGCTTGGTGGCAAGCAACGCAACTGGTCATGTAGACTTTCTCGCCCATGGCCATCAGTTCATCCATGGTCAAATCATCTAGCACCACTGCGGCAGCTGTTGCGGCAACAACCTCGTTCTCTATCGATTGAGTATCATCTAAGGTGGCTGGGAGGGTTGTTGGTGTGCCTGCATCGTTAGCACTTGTATCGGCAGCAACATCAGTTGCAGCGTTACCATTTGCATTGATATCGGCAGCTTGCACCATCTCACCAGAATCATTGCCCCAAGCGTTACGCTCAAAGGTCACAACAGCAGCAATTTCGGTTGCAGTGAGCTGTTGTGAAAACGCCTGCATTGCAGTACCAGGCTTACCGTTGACCACAATATCAATATGACCAGCAACTGCGCCTTTGATCATTGGACTGCCAATAAGTGATGGGAATACACCAGGTAGGCCGGCACCATTAGGTTGGTGACAGGCGGCACAGCGAGCCATATACACTTGCTCACCTTGACTCATTAGCTCTTCCATTGTCAGAGTTTGCGACAAGGCGGCTTGGGCTGCAGCTTCAGCGTTACTCGCTTCTTGCTGTTGGGCGATTAGCCAAGCGTCAAAGTCTTTTTCTGATAAGGCTTCAACCACAATGGGCATAAAACCGTGGTCTTTACCGCATAGCTCAGCACATTGACCACGGTAGATCCCAGGTTTATCAATCTTGGTCCATGCTTCATTAATAAAACCGGGATTAGCATCTTTTTTAACGGCAAAAGCGGGTACCCACCAAGAGTGAATAACGTCTTCAGAAGTCATTAAAAAGCGCACTTTACGGTTAATAGGCAGCACTAATGGCTTATCAACTTCCAGTAAGTAGTTTTCGCCTTTAGTTGCATTGCCTTCAATTTGGTCCCTCGGAGTCGAAAGTAAACTGAAAAATGATATGTCTTTATCGAAGTAGCTGTAATGCCACTTCCATTGGGAACCCGTCACTTTAATGGTGAGATCGGCGTTACTGGGATCTTCCATAGCAATCAGTGTTTTGGTTGCCGGAATGGCCATACCGATAAGAATAATGAAAGGCACAACAGTCCATAAGATCTCGACTTTAGTGCTTTCGTGAAAATTGGCGGCAACAGCGCCTTTAGATTTGCGGTGGTTGATCATGGCATAAATCATTACGCCAAATACCACGATACCAATAGCACAACAGATGTAGAGAATTATCATGTGGAGGCTGTAGACCTGACCACTGATATCCGTAACACCTTTTGTCATATTAAGTGGCATTTCTGATGCAACAAGCGCGGGCGTAAATAGTAGCGCTAGCACACTATACAACAATTGCTTCACTAGACTTCTCCTCTGTCAACAAGACAAAGAAGAGTCACACAGTAAGTCTCTGCTCTATGTAAACTCTTCAGTTCCCAAAAAAGCAACGATGACTTCAAAGTGCGCGAGTGGTTTTGTCAAACTTGTCGTACTAACTTAATTACGACAGCGACTATTGTATATTCAGTATTTACTACTGCTTTGTATCACCACATTGGCACCTACGGCTGAAATATATCAGGCCGATTTCAGTCTCAATTTGAATCATAATTTGTTTGTTATCAAACTAAAGACCGACGACTAAATCGTTCGGATATAACAAAATATCGTTGTTATCACTTCCTACACTACTTGGTGTTTAAATATTGATCAAGATCACTTTTCGATTGATTTACCGAATAACGGAAATAAAAAAGCTCTCATATGAGAGCTTTTTTATTACTGTATTTCTTTACTAGAAAGAATAGATTAGCAAGGTTAGCAACAAAATTTATTAATGGATGCCACCAAACAGAGAAGCTTGTGAAAAAGCATTATCCTGTATGTTAATTGCGCTACTTGGTAAGTGACCATTTACATTTTCAGTATTATTATCGAGAGTGTTCTCGATAATAATGCCTGCTGCACGAGCACTTTTTGCCACAATTTGTAATCGTCTGCTATCGCGAGCATCAAGTGAGGATGTCCAAGTAATCACTGCACTAGAAGTGCCGCTAGTTAACGCCTTTTCCATTGCCCATAAGGTTTCAACTTCATCTTTTGCGTGGACTAATAAAATTCTGTCCATACGCACACCCGCTGCGGCTAACATTTGTTTATAACCAATATTTGGCGGGCTAATGAGTACAATCCAGCGACCCTGTTGGCTTAGCTGCGAAAGCTGTGCACTAATCTGTTTCAGTTCATCACGGCCTTGGGTTTGGGTAACCATAGTCGTGATGTCGTTGATAGGATTGTTTGCCAATGTGGTCGATGGCATATCTTGCCAAAGACCTGGGTGGCGCGGGCTTGTTCCCATTAGTTTATTCATTGCCAGTCTCCATTGCGGATCACACCAACAGCTAAACCTTCAATGCTTAAACTTTGGTTTGCTAGATCCACTTCAATTGGTGAGTAGTCTTCGTTTTCAGCGTGTAAGAAAACTTTATTGCCCTTTTTCTCAAAACGCTTAACGGTAACATCGTCTTCGACTCGTGCTACAACAACCTGACCATTTCGAGCCTGCTCTATCTTATGCACAGCTAACAGATCACCTTCGAGAATACCGATATTCTTCATGCTGTCACCGCGAACTCGCAGTAAGAAGTCTGCAGCAGGACGGAACATTGCTGGGTCAACTTGATAATGTTGTTCAACATGTTCTTGAGCCAGAATAGGTTCACCCGCGGCCACTTGGCCGATAAGTGGTAAACCTAAATCGGTTTCTTCAGTGCTTTCTTGGGTTAATTTAATACCACGCGAAGTGCCCGGCATAATTTCAATGCAGCCCTTTTTGGCTAGCGCTTTTAAATGCTCTTCGGCAGCATTGGCAGATTTAAAACCTAAACGTCGAGCTATCTCGGCACGGGTAGGTGGCATGCCTGTATCAGCAATATTACGTTTAATTAGCTCTAAAATTTCTGCTTGGCGTGGTGTTAGTGGTCTCATTATTAACCCTGTCTTTCTATACAGTACCTGTCAGTATATACAGTAATTTTATGAGTGCAAGTAATAACCAGATATAACTTTTTTCTAGGTGTGGGATCCAGTTTCAAATGAAATAAATCCAGCGATATGAAATTGATAACTTCTATCTCATCCGATATCCACTAGAGAGGTACTCGGTAATTGGCTTAACAGCCGTTTGATGCTGGTTAGCGTCCTTAATTGGTTGAATAGATCAGTTTCATTGTCTCCGGATTGCTGCGGATAATTTCATGTTATCTCGGTAAGAAACAATGTAGTTATGCGGATTTTAGTCGTTAAACTATTGATTTAACATTAGAGGTAGTTTCATTTCCAACTGGATCCCACAAAAGGATTCTATGACATTAATGGCACAGTGGACGGTCAACAAGATGAAATAAGCATGAACGTAATTTAATTGGGTGTTATCAGCAGTTTTTACATTTTTTGTTTGTAAGTCTTTGTTCTATAAATATACAAGTCGGATTATGTGTATAAACAATACAATCGCGCAAAGCGTTTCAATATCTGGTATTCTAGCGCCTTATTAGAAGCGACTAACATTGCATATAAACATGTCCAAACAAGACTCTCTTTGGTTTAAATCTTTACGCTGGTTGCAGCGCAAATTGGTGCACACTGTTGTTGTGCCTCACGATCCATTTGACGATCTCAATCTTGATCCGAGTAAGCCACTCGCCTATGTCATGAAAACGGAGTCCGTTAGTGATATTGCGGCTTTGAGTGAAATGACTGCCAAACTCGGATTACCAAGCCCTTATGAGGACTTGGAGGTTAATGGTGTTAAAGCGCCTAGAGTTGTTTGTTTAGAGGGCAGTAAGCCACTTTTTGGCCAACGAGAAGGTGGAGAGCAATATATTGATTGCTTCAAACGCCTACTCAGCGTGCATAAACAAAATCGTGAGTTAGATATTCAGTTGGTGCCGGTAAGCCTTTATTGGGGGCGTACTCCTGGTAAAGAAGATGACACCATGCGCGCGGCAGTGCTTGAGCGCCAAAATCCAACGTGGTTACGTAAGTGCTTGATGATTTTGTTCTTAGGCCGTCATAACTTTGTGCAGTTTTCCAATGCGGTTTCACTGCGTTACATGGCTGATGAACATGGTACTGATAAGCGTATCGCGCAGAAGTTAGCTCGTGTTGCGCGAGTGCATTTCCAACGTCAACGTAAAGTGATGACGGGTCCACAGTTGCCAAAGCGTCAGGCACTATTTCACTCACTGCTAAAGTCAGAATCTATTACTAAAGCGATTAAAGAAGAAGCTGCGAGCAAAAAGATTTCCGAGGCAGAAGCGCGCGCTAAAGCCATGGAATACTTGGACGAAGTCGCTGCAGATTACTCCGACAGCCTAGTTCGTATTGCCGAGCGATTCTTAACTTGGTTATGGAACAAATTATATAAAGGCATCAACATTAAAGGTGCCGAGCAAGTAAGACAGTTACACCATGACGGCCATGAAATCGTTTATGTGCCTTGTCACCGTAGCCATATGGATTACTTGTTACTGTCTTATATTCTTTATTATCAAGGCATGGTACCGCCGCATATCGCTGCGGGTATTAACCTTAACTTCTGGCCTGCAGGCCCAGCGTTCCGCCGTGGCGGTGCTTTCTTTATTCGCCGTAGTTTTGGTGGCAACAAGCTATATACCGCAGTATTCCGTGAGTATTTAGATCAGCTATTTACCAAAGGCTATTCGGTTGAGTATTTCACCGAAGGCGGGCGTTCGCGTACAGGTCGTTTATTAGCGCCAAAAACCGGTATGTTGGCTATGACCTTGAACAGCGTGCTGCGTGGTGTTGAGCGCCCTGTGACTTTGGTGCCAGTGTATTTGGGCTATGACCATGTAATGGAAGTCGCGACTTACCACAAAGAGCTAAGTGGTAAGAAGAAAAAGAAAGAATCTGTGTGGCAGGTATTTGGTGCTATTCGCAAACTAGGTAACTTCGGTCAGGGCTATGTGAACTTTGGTAAACCAATTACCCTACACAATTTCCTAAATGAACAAGCTCCAACTTGGCGTGAAGATCTTGCTCAAGATCCAGAGCAGAAACCATCTTGGTTAACCCCAGTGGTTAACACGCTTGCTAATCGAGTCATGACCAATATCAACGGTGCGGCTGCGGTAAGCTCTGTCACCTTAACCAGTATGGTTCTATTGGCGTCTGAGCAAAATGCCCTAGAGCGCTCGCAGCTAGAGAAGCAGTTGGACTTGTATCTAACTATTCTGAAAGAGCAGCCTTATACGGAATATACCTCTGTACCTGAAGGCACTGGACATGATTTGGTTTCTCAAGGCTTAGAGCTTAAGAAGCTGCAAATTGAAAGCGATCCGCTTGGCGATATTATTTCTATCGATCAAAGCATCGCGATCACAATGACTTACTATCGCAATAACATTATTCATTTAATGGTACTGCCATCGTTAATTGCTGCTTGTTTATTACGGAAAGAAAACTGCAGTCGTAATGATGTAGTGAGTATCGTTAACGACTTCTATCCACTGCTTGAAGCTGAGCTATTCATGGGGATAGAAGAACCAAGTCTATATGCGAACCAAATCTTAGATATTTTCGTCGCTCAAGGACTAGTTGTTGAAGCTGAGCACTTTGAAGTGGTTGATAGCAACATTAATCAGCTACTGCTGTTATCGGGTACGATTAGTGAAACCATGCAGCGTTATGCGATTTTGTTTAACTTACTTGAAGTTAAACCTAATATGGAACGCTCTGAGCTTGAAAAAGACAGTCATCGTCTAGCACAAAGATTAGGCGCGCTTCACGGTATTACTGCGCCAGAGTTTTATGACAAGAAGCTATACGCTACGCTGAGTGTCAAATTGAAAGAGCTAGGCTATCTAGCAGACAACGAAGGGTGCGCGGATATCAAACGTATAAAAGAGAGAGCGAACTTATTGTTACGCTCATCCGTAAGACAAACTATTGTCGATAGTGTACATGCGGAGCAAAAAGCTTAATGGCAAATCATATGAATGCAGCCAAAAATAAGGTTGCTGGTAAATCGCTATTAGGTGGAGCAATGATCATTGCTGGTACAACGGTAGGAGCGGGTATGTTCTCGCTACCTGTTGTAGGTGCTGGCATGTGGTTTGGTTATTCAATGGCAATGCTATTGGGTATTTGGTTTTGTATGTTGGTGTCGGGTTTGATGCTACTAGAAACCAATTTGCATTTTGAGCCAGGTGCTAGTTTCGATACGTTAACTAAAACCACACTTGGGCAGTTTTGGCGTATTGTAAATGGTCTATCTATCGCATTTGTACTGTATATCTTAACGTATGCTTACATCAGTGGCGGTGGGTCGATTGTAAATCACAGTCTTGCAGGCTTAGGTATTAATTTGCCTCAAAGTATTGCAGGTTTAGTGTTTGCTGGAGTGTTGGCAGCAATAGTCGTCATTAGTACTAAAGCGGTTGATAGAATTACTACTGTAATGCTCGGTGGTATGATAATCACTTTCTTCTTAGCGGTTGGTAATCTGCTGATTGATATCGATACCTCTAAGCTATTTATGCCTGATGGTGAACAAAGTTTTGCGCCATATTTGCTTGCTGCTTTACCTTTCGGTTTAGCAAGTTTCGGTTACCACGGCAACGTACCTAGCTTAGTAAAGTATTACGGTAAAGAGCCTAAGACGATTATCAAAGCGCTATTCATTGGTACTTTCATTGCGCTAGTCATTTATAGTTGTTGGTTGATGGCGACCATGGGGAACATTCCTCGTAGCCAATTTATCGATATTATCGCGCAAGGCGGTAATATGGGGGTGTTAGTTGGTGCCTTGTCTGAGGTAATGGCAAGTAGCTGGTTAAATACTATGTTGACCTTGTTTGCTAACCTAGCTGTAGCGTCATCTTTCTTAGGGGTGACCTTAGGCCTATTTGATTATTTAGCAGATCTATTTGGATTTGATGAGTCGCGTGCAGGTCGTTTAAAAACTGCAGCGGTGACTTTTATTCCGCCAACTATTCTGGGTTTGTTATTCCCAAATGGCTTCTTAATTGCTATTGGTTTTGCGGCGCTAGCGGCAACGATTTGGGCGGCAATTGTCCCCGCAATGATGGCCTATAAGTCACGTAAGATGTTTGCCGATAATGACAGTTTCAGAGTGCCAGGCGGCACACCTTTAATTGTATTGGTGATTATTTTTGGCTTGGTTACAGGTGCTTGTCACCTATTAGCAATGGCCGGTTTACTTCCTGTTTATGGCTAAGCCTTTAGCCAACATTAAGCATTAATCCAAAGCCTCTTTTAAAGAGGCTTTTTGTTTTTTAGATTAAGTCTAGCGAGGTATTGAGTCGGTGTTTGCCTACGAAAACGGGTAAAAGAGCGACTGAAGCTGTGACTGTTGCTATAACCGAGTAATTTAGATATTTCCGCAAGCTCTCGGCCTTCCAACATATACTTTATTGCTTGATTACACAGAATATAGCCTGATAGATAGGTGAAAGTGAACCCGAGTTTTTGCAGTCGCCTTTGCAGCTGTTGACGTGAAATATCAAAAAGAGCTGCCACAGTATCAACACTTGGTAAGCCGTAATAACGTGAATAATTAACCATTTCGTATAACACCTTAGGGGTGTCAGTTGGTTGTGGCATATTCAAATATTTTTCTAGTTGAGAAAGTGGGATGGCAGCTGTAAGAGGTTCAGGGGTATAAATATAATCATCTGTCGACATCAGTAAGTCATCAATATCTAACCAAATCTCGGTTTGCGGTGCATTCCATGTCACAGGGCAGCCAAATAATGTTTCAAGTGCTTGTTGGTTAATCGGTGGGCCACTAAGTCTTACTTTTTTAGGTTGGTAATGGTCGCCTACATAGTGCCTGATGGCGTTAAATAGAGTTAGTGCGACTCGCAAAGAGTCATGGGCACGAGCTTTATCTTTTACAAAAGGATTGTTATAGCACCACTTCAATAGTTTTCCAGATTGCTGCGCATAGTAACTGGCACCGGATTGAAAGCAGCAAATACCATGATTAATTCGCCTAAAAGAAATGGCTAGATCAGGGGCGCTTAAAAACCAATTTCCGGGAACCTCAAGATGACTTAAGCTGAGATGAGGACGGATCTTTAGCATAAAGTCGGCATCCCCAGTTAATACTTCAATCTGTTCAAACCAGGTTGATACTTCAGTATAAGGGATTAATGTCATTGCTTCTTGCAGCAATAAATCAGGCACGCCGAACGCTTGAGCTTTAATGCCATAATGCGCTTCGACTCCTTTCAGCACAGGCAATATATAGCAGCAGCGGATAAAGGCTGTATTGAGTAACATAAGTTTATCCTTCTAAAATCTCATACCTCATTGAATCATAAGTTGATGCTATTTGATACATAAGTGTATTCAATCTTGTTGTTAACCCTAAGTAAGGCAAACTAGCTATCCAAACATTGTTTTAAGGTTGTCGTTATGAGTCTAATTAGCATGCCATTTGTCGATTCGGGTGTAGATACTGCCCTGCATGGTGTTGCTGCCGTTGTGATGGTGGTTACAGTTGCTGCTGCCGCTTTTGGTTTTTGGAAAATCCATGAAATGCCTATTAATAAAGCTCATAAAAAGCAGCATCAACAAATAGGCTTAATCACAGCGCTCACTTGGATAGGTTTTGTCTGGCATTGGGTGTGGGTGATAGCGGTAATGGTAGCTTTCGTTGATGGCGATAAAGCGCTACGCAGGATCCGAGACGTGTGGCGAGAAAAAGAGCCTGAAATAGAGTCGTCAATAACGCAAGAGGAGCAGAATAATGCTTGAGGGTTTAGCAGTTTGGGCGTTATTTATCTACCTATTACGTTTAGTCGGTATGCCTTGGAATCTATACAGTAAGGGCTTTGCTTACTTAGGAGGAACAGGATGGTTAATGTTTGTTTGGGTGGGTTTACTTAATTTCACCCCAATGGATCTTTCTGGGGGGTCTTTGGTGCAATCACCGCATATTCAACTGCGACCGGCTAACTCTCAGATCCGCGGAAAAGTTGAAAATATCTATGTTCAACCTAACCAAAAGGTTGAGGCGGGACAGTTAATCTATGATCTTGATGCTGAACCGTATCAGATAGCGTTAAACAAAGCCTTAGTTGCGCAAGAGACGGCAAAAGTTGGATTGTCACTGGCCAATGAAGATGTAAAGCTTGCATTGAAGCAGCACGAAGTGTCTATAGCTGATGTCAGTATTACTAACAACCAACTCAATGCTGCTAGCAAAGATTTAGCCTGGAAGCAGAAAACCCTCGCTCGCTACATTGAACAAAATAGAGTGGTCCCTGACACAATTACTAAGAGTCAGTTAGATGAACAGCAAACTGCTGTCGATCTCGCTCAGGCTCAAGTCAATACTTATTCGACGCAGATTGAAAAGGCGCAAATGGCAGAACATACGGCTTTGCTTAATATTGAAAAGTCTCGTCTAGCTGTAGAAAGCCGCCAATCGGATTTGAATAGTGAGCATGAGAATGTAGCACAGGCTCAATGGAACATAGATAACACCAAGATTTATGCGCCTACCGATGGCTATGTGACTAACTTTATTATGCGTGAAGGTCAGTACGTTGGTGTTGCACCGAGAATGCAGATGTACACCAATGAAAAGTACGTCTTGATGCGAGTAAACCATCAGGCGATACGTAATGTAAAAGTCGGGCAGCAGGCTGAGTTTGCCTCTGCGGTCTATCCTGGCAAAGTATTTAGCGCTGAGGTTGAAGGTATTGTTGAAGCCACAGGTGAGTCTCAAGGACGCTTATTAGCATTGGACGATAATGTTAGGCAGACGACGGGGCAAAATCTCAATAACAAACATCACTTTGTTAGGCTAAAGCTCAATGAATCTGCCGATTACGATATTCCGGTTGGCTCAGTTGGATTAGCGTGGATCTCGGGCACTAAGCCAATTGAATTTTTAGCTTTCTTAGATGTTATCCGAGGAATCGTCATTCGCATGAAATCGCAAATCTACTACTTTTACTCAATCTAAATTGTCGACCCAAGCCAATTCCTTTGTAGGCTTGGGTTTGGTTTGCCAACGTAAGTTATCAGGCAAACACACAATTCCTGCCATTATCTTTTGCTTTGTATAAGGCCTTGTCTGCCCGTTTTAAGGTGTTATCAAATGAGTTTTCACCGTGTTGCTCCGCTACACCTATTGAGATCGTAATATTTACCGTCGGATTTTGACTATCAACAACGTCTCTATCAGCTTTGCTGGTTAGTTTTCTTTTTTCATTACGCAGCACAATATCGTATTGGCTGATCTTTTTTCTTAGTTTTTCAAGGTGAGGCAAAACAACTTCAATATCTTTGTTTTCAAATACTATTGCAAATTCCTCACCACCATAGCGATACACTTTGCCGCCACCTTGGACTTTTACTAATTTTGCAGCGACCAGACGTAATACTTGGTCTCCCACATCGTGGCCATAGGTGTCATTGAAATGCTTAAAGTGGTCGATATCTACCATCGCCAGGCTGTAATGTTTGTTAAGCGACAGTGCTACAGTATTAAGCGCTCGCCGTGAAGATAAACCGGTTAATTCATCCCGATAAGCTAAGTGATAGGACTTGGCTAAAATAGAATAGATATACGCTATACCTATTAGGGTGAATAACACTGAGATTGGCAGTTGATCAGGCATGTAGTAACCAAATAACCAAACAAATAGGGTTATGGCAATTGTTGAGTCTGTGCCTGTGGATCGCCATACCGAGAAGATACACACCACAATACAAGCGACTCCAATCGGTACATATAAAGAAAGCAGCAAGCTAAGTGAGTCGGATATCTTTTTCGGAGGCAAACTCGCTAGTAGGTTAATCGCTACATGCCAGCCCCAAGCCAGTAGGGCGCATAAAATCATGCCAATTATCATTTTGAAAAAGTGCATTGAAAACAAGGAACGATCTTTACTTATCGCTAAAAACGCAATGATAAAAGTGCCAATAAGAAAAGCTTGCTCGTCGCTAAATATAACTAAATCGTCAGCTATAAAAGCACCCTGCTTTAAACTGTAAAAAATCAGCAGAAATAGCGAGAGATAGGTAATGCGGGCACTGTTAAATTGCAGCGCAAGTAAGGCGGAAACACCAAATAAGTAATAGGGGAGTTGTTCTATTTTAGGTAACCAATTTTGGCAAGTGAGTGCGAGTTGTTGTATGGCAACAATACAAAGAAAAACAATAATAATTGGCGCAAAGAGGTAGTGCAGGCTGCGTGTTAATACTGGCACTCTGAATCGTCCATGATGACGGCTGGTACTAGATTATAGTTCATTCTCAGATGCGTGTTTTAACGGCGACTGGCGTAGGATATTGGACAGGCCAGCAATCAGGGTCTTAACTCAAAGGATTGTCTGATTAAGGATAAACGTAATGAAAGTGGACCAATATTTTCAAGGTCAGCCCTGTTGGGCGGAGCTTGCTTCGCTAAAGATCGATAGTAGTAAGCATTTTTATAGTAAGTTATTTGGCTGGGACATTGTCGATCTGCCGATCCCTGAAGGGAGCTATAGCATGTTGACCATCGAGGATGATGATATAGGTGCCATGTATCAACTTCCTGATGAGATGGTTGAAAATGGTGAAACGACTCAATGGACCATTTACTTTGCGGTGGAGAATTTAGATTCGTCTTTAGTTGATGTCACTGGTTCTGGTGGCACTGTGATTGTCGGCCCTCATGATGTCGGTGAGGCTGGGCGTATGGCGGTGATAAAAGATTCAGAAGGCGCAAGGTTTGCACTATGGCAGGCCAAGAATCATATTGGCGCTAAACGGGCAGGCGAAAATCATACTTTATGCTGGGTTGAGTTAGCTTGCCGTGATACTGAACAAGCGAAACAGTTTTACCCCCATGTGCTGGGGTGGGGCACAAGAGTCAGTAATATGGAAGGGATGGAATATACTGAGTGGCAAGTCGGTGCTCAGGATGTGGGTGGCATGATGGCGATGACTGAGGAGTGGGGCGATATGCCTGCTCACTGGATGTTGTATTTCACCGTTGAAAGTTGTGATGACAAGGCTGCGCAGGTTGAGCAACTAGGCGGTAAAGTGTGTGTGCTGCCAACGGATATAGCCAATGTGGGTCGCTTCGCGGTGATTAACGATCCTGATGGTGGCTTCTTTTCTATAATTGAGTTACGCATGGGCGTTTAATAGCAATCAGTATAGGAAATTGATCTGCTCAGAGCGTTTTTGGCAAACTAATTCAAGCCGAATGACGTAAAGATAGAGCTAAAGAAAAGGGTAGCAAGCTTGCTACCCTTTTTATTGATGGTCATGAGTTTATTGCTCTAGCAAAATTACTTTTTATTAAAGCCGCGACCATAAATTAGTAAGTAAATTGCTGGAATTACAAATAGCGACAGCAGCGGTGCAGTGACCATACCGCCGACCATAGGTGCGGCAATCTTTTGCATCACTTCATTACCGGTACCGCTACCCCACATAATCGGCAGTAGACCAAAGAAGATGGTCGCCACTGTCATCGCTTTAGGGCGAATACGCATAACCGCGCCGTGAATAAGTGCTTCACTTAAATCGTTGCGTTCATTGTACTGACCGGCGGCTTGGCGATCTTTAATGCTGTTATTGAGGTATACCTGCATCACCACACCAAACTCTGCCGCGACTCCAGCTAGCGCAATCATGCCGACTGAAACGGCGACTGAAAAGTTGAAATCTAACAAGTACAACAGCCAAGCACTACCTACGAGCGAAAACGGTAGACTTAACATGATCACTGACGCCTGAATAAATGAGCTAAAGGTCATCATGAGTAGCATAAAAATCACCGCCAACATCAATGGCACGACTAACTTCATTTTGGCTTCAACCCGCTGCATATACTCATATTGCCCTGCAAAGGTATAGCTGTAGCGGGCAGGCAAGGTTATTTGCTCGTCCAGTGCCGCTCTTGCAGTTTCTATGTATTCACCAATTGAGATATTTTTTAAATCGACAAATACCCAACTGATTAAGCGGCCGTTTTCACTGGCAAGCATTGGCGCCCCATCACTAATGGTGATGCTAGCTAAGTTGCCTAACGGTAGGTATTTGCCGGTTTTAGTCAGTACTGGTAAATCTTCCAGCTTTTCAATACTGTCACGTAACTCTCGCGGATAACGAATATTAATCGGGTAGCGTTCTTGCCCCTGAATCGATTGTCCTACTTGCATACCGCCAATGGCCATTTGCACCACATCTTGAATGTCCTTTAAGGTCATACCGTAACGGGCGGCATTTTTAAGGTTAGGCTCAATATCAATATAGCGGCCACCACTGGTGCGCTGGGCAAAGGCCGATTCGGTGCCGGGGATCTTACTGACCACAGCTTCGATTTCGGTGCCGATCCGTTGTAACTCTGCAATATCAGCACCGGATATTTTGATGCCAACCGGAGTTCTCACGCCAGTAGAAAGCATATCGATACGGGTTTTGATTGGTTGCACCCAAGCATTGGTCATGCCCGGTACTTTTACGGTTTTCTGTAGCTCTGCAATAATGCCTTCCAAGGTCATACCTTCACGCCAAGTTTCTCTTGGGTTGAGCATAATCGTGGTTTCCAGCATGGTTAGCGGCGCTGGATCGGTTGCAGTCATTGCGCGGCCAACTTTACCGAATACCTGTTTTACTTCCGGTACCGTTTTGATCAGCCTATCGGTTTGCTGCAAGATCTCAGCGGCTTTACCTGCACTGACGCTAGGTAAAGTCGTTGGCATATAGAGCAAGTCGCCTTCTTCAAGCTCAGGCATAAACTCGCTACCCATCTTGGTCATTGGGTACACCGCACTTGCCAAGGTCACAATGGCTAACAAGATGGTGACTTTCGGAAAGCGCAGTACTAAGCGCAACGTCGGCTCATAAATCGCAATTAAAAAACGGCTAATTGGGTTTTTACGCTCATCGGGAATTTTACCGCGAACAAAGTAACCCAGTAGTACCGGAATTAATGTGATAGCGAGAATCGCACTGGCTGCCATAGCAAAGGTCTTGGTGTACGCCAAAGGATGGAATAAGCGGCCTTCTTGCGCTTCTAAAGCAAATACAGGCACAAAGCTTAAGGTAATGATCAGCAGACTGAAAAACAGTGCTGGCCCTACCTCAACCGAGGCTTTGCGTACTAGCTCCCAATGCGCTTCTCCTGTAGGTGTTTCGCCATTGTGCTGCTCACGATAATGCTCTAGATGTTTATGGGTGTTTTCTACCATCACAATAGCGGCGTCTACCACTGCGCCGATCGCAATTGCAATCCCCCCTAGACTCATAATATTTGCGTTGACGCCAATAAGGTTCATTACGATAAAGCTGATTAATATCGAGATTGGCAGCGAGATAATTGCCACCATGGTTGAGCGTGCATGCAGTAAGAAGATCAAACAGATCACACCAACCACTAGCATCTCTTCGAGCACCTTGTGGGTAAGGTTATCGACCGAGTTAAGAATAAGCTCAGAGCGATCGTAAGTGATCACTAGCTCTACGCCATCGGGCAGACCGTTTTCTACCTCTTTGAGTTTGTCTTTGACATTGTTAATGGTCGCAAGGGCGTTTTCACCGTAACGCATTACTACAATGCCTCCAACCACTTCGCCTTCACCATTTAACTCGGCAATGCCGCGGCGTGCCGCTGGACCTGTGCGCAGCTGCGCCACATCTTTCATTAATACTGGCGTGCCAGATTCAGACACAATACCCAGTGGGATCTCTTCAAAGTCAGCCAAGGTTTGACGATAACCACTGGAGGTTATCATATACTCTGCTTCTGCCATCTCAATTACAGAGCCACCGGTTGAGCTATTTGAATTATCTAGGGCATTTTTTACCGTCATCAAATCAATTTGATACAAAGCCAACTTATGTGGGTCGACGATGATTTGATACGACTGCTCCATGCCGCCAATGGTAGCTACTTCCGATACGCCCGATACGCTTTGTAGCTCAAGCTTGAGGAACCAATCTTGTAATGAGCGCAATTGGGCTAGGTCATGTTGGCCTTTGCGGTCGACCAAAGCATATTGGAACACCCAGCCGACACCGGAGGCGTCAGGCCCAAGAGTGGGGGTGACGTTATCTGGTAGCTGGCCTTGAGTTTGCGACAAATACTCAAGTACCCGCGAGCGAGCCCAATAGATGTCAGTGCCGTCTTCAAAAATGATGTAGACGTATGAGTCACCAAACATTGAAAAACCACGTACGGTTTTAGCACCCGGTACCGCGAGCATAGCAGTCGATAACGGGTAGGTTATCTGATCTTCCACTAACTGCGGCGCTTGTCCTGGGTAGGAGGTTTTTACAATTACTTGCACGTCAGATAAGTCTGGCAGTGCATCAAGTGGTGTCATGCGCATCGCTTGATAGCCAATTAAGGCTATCACTGCAGTCAGCACTAACACCATCGCCCGCTGTTTAATCGAGGCGCTAATAATTCTTTCTAACATAATCAGCCTCCCGATTAATGATGTGCGTGCGGATCACTAGCGGCGTCGCCACTATTATCGTCAGTGCTATTGCTGCCACTTAAGCGTTGTAAGCTGCCTTGAATACTGGCTTCTGAATCAAGCAGGAACTGCCCTGATACAATGACTTTGTCGCCTGCTTGTAAGCCTTCAATAATTTCAGCTTTGCCTTGGGCAATCATGCCGACTTTTACTGGTACAGAGGCAAAACGGTTATCATTGCGCTGCACGACCACGCGATTTTCCCGTCCGGTAAGGATCAGTGCTTCGGTAGGAACAGACAGCACTTCGCGCTTAGGACCACCAAACAGTTTTACATCAACTAAGGTGCCGGGTTTCAGGAGCTTTTTCGGGTTGTCGAGTTTGATGCGTACACGCATCGCGCGCGAGACGGGGTCAAGTTCTGGGTAGATATAATCAATCGTCGATTCAAGGTCAAACAAGCCTTGCGCGGCAGAGGTAACCTCTACAGGGCGCCCTTGTTCAAGCCAGCTCTGCTCATTTTCAAACACATCAGCAATGATCCACACACTACTTAGATCAACGATTTCAAATAGTGTATCGCCAGGCTGAACATACATGCCGTGACGGACTGTAAGCTTACTGATAAAGCCATCTTGCTCGGCATAAAACGGCACGCGATAGATGGTATTACCTGTACGCTCTAGCTGTTTAATGCTTGCGGAGCTGACCCCTAATAGCTCAAGACGTAGACGTGCCTTACGCAATAAACCTTGGCCACGGCTCTTGTCTTGCTTGAGGTAGTCAACCGCTTGCATATAGTCATCTTGGGCATTGATAAGTTCTGGAGAATAAAGCTCGTAGAGCAGCTGGCCTTTTTTAACCCGCTGTCCAACGTTATGCACCATTAAGGTTTCAATCCAGCCGTTGACTCGAGTATGGCTGTGACCGATGGCGTTTTCGTTATACTCCACGGTGCCGATGGTTTTCACCAACTTCCATAGCGTACCTTCAGTGACTTGCTCACTGCGCATGCCGAGTGCTTGTTGCATACCGCCTGATACGCCGACTACCACTTCTTCACCAATTCCGCCGACAGTGACTTTTTCCAAATCCATGCCACAGATTGGGCATGAGCCTGGTACATCTGACACCACATGGGGATGCATCGGACATACGTATTTTATATTGCCGTCGTTGTTACTCTGCGTAGCGGGAACAAGCGTTGGTTTAGGCTGACTTAATAGCTTGTCCGCTTGAGATTGTTCAGAGGCATGTTGATGAACGTTCTGCTCGTCGACTTGACTCTCTTCTTCCTCTTCTTTAACGAGGAACATTTTGCACTCAGGGCAACGTCCAGGCTCGTGGCTGGTGACCTCTGGATGCATCGGGCAGTAATAGTTTTCTACTTTCGCGATTGTAGATGTTTTTTCAGTTTGTTCATCGGTGACTTCATCTTTAACGAGGAACATTTTGCACTCAGGGCAGCGACCCGGCTCGTGGCTGGTGACTTCTGGGTGCATCGGGCAGTAATAGTTTTCTACTGTCGCGATTGTAGATGTTTTTTCAGTTTGTTCATCGGTGACTTCATCTTTAACGAGGAACATTTTGCACTCAGGGCAGCGACCCGGCTCGTGGCTGGTGACCTCTGGATGCATTGGGCAATAATACTCAGCTCCATCTTTATTGGACTCATGCTGGTGGGCCTGAGCGTGCTGATGTGCTGTTTCTGCCGCTTGGCTAAATGCCTGTTGCGGCGTAGCCACAAGCATAAAACTGAAGGCGCAGATCAGCGGTATTGCCGCCTTGTTTGACTTTAGTGAACTCATAATGCCTTATCTCCACCCTAAATATTAGTGATGCTGATGACCAGATTTAGTCGCTGTATCGCCGGTTGCGATTGGCTCTAAGTCCATTCCGCATTTAGGGCAGCTATCGCCTGCTTGACCTGTAATAGCTGGGTTCATTGGGCAGGCATGGGTATGCTTGCTCATATGTTTGTGGTGTTTTTTAGCTTTATTAGGGCACGACTCTTTGTTTGGGCAAGAGTCACAGTTTTTAGCGTTGTCAGCCTTAGCAATAGGTTCTAAATCCATGCCACATTTAGGGCAGCTGTCGCCAGCTTGCCCTGTAATAGCTGGGTTCATAGGACAAGCATGGGTGTGCTTGTTCATATGTTTGTGGTGCTTTCCAGCTTTATTAGGGCATGACTCTTTATTTGGGCAAGAGTCACAGTTGTTTGTATGAGTTTGAGAAGCTGTTTGTGTTGCTTCTAAATCCATACCGCATTTAGGACAAGAATCATTTTTGCTACCTGTCACTTCAGGGTGCATTGGACAGGCGTAGTCTTGATGTTGGGCAGCGTGCTGGCCTTTATGTGCACCATGATGGTGTTCATTGGCTGACGCTGTTGGTGCCCAAGACAAAATTAACAAGGCAGATAAGGCTAAACTTAAAAGGGTTTTCATAACTCAACTCCATCAAAGAGATGGCCGGATGACTGCGCTTAACATAAGCAACAGAACAATTAACGGCATAAATAATTGCTGATTAAGATTAATATCGATTTTTAGGTGCGAATGATATTCGCCAGAAACTTAGAGTCTCTGTTAAGCGATTGGAGGTCTTAAATCTTGTGGCAATGAAATAGAGTGGAAATGAGGCATTGGAGTGGCCATTACAATTTCGGAAGTGCTAAACCCAGGCCAAGGTGATGCACTTAACAGACTACCTGTTACAGAAATTACCAAGCAATGGCTGCAGTCGCTCTGGCATGATCCATTGCCATTGCAGCAAGGTTGGTCGCTGCCGGGAAGCATTTGCGTTTGCGTTTCAACTTCGCAGCAATGAGCGTCTTCATCCATTTGCATAGGGTGACAATCTGTTCCGTCTTGCATGCTCATCATTGGCATATCATCAGCCATAGCATTGGGTACCATCAGCGACCCATTAGAAAGCACTAGCTGACTCAACAATGCGAGTAGCGTAAAGGCTAATAATGTATGGCGACGGATTATGCTAAGCATGATGTTTCCAAATAATAAACTGTGCTAAGTCTACCATAGGAATTAAGCGGCACATTGATTAACTTCACAATTTTGTTGGCTCAATGTGCCATTCCTATTTAAGAATAGATAAATATCTTACTGTTTTGATAACAATAATTTGGTCATCAATTGGCCATGGGTCATAAGGCTAACGTGTTGCTCTCCGCCCATATTATCTGTGAGTTTGATCATTGGGTTATCGATAAACTGATAGGCATCCTCTTCAGACTGAATACTTGGTGTAATTGCTTTGTAATTGGCGGCAGTATCAAAGTCTACATATAGATAGAGTGGCTCTGAACGTACCCAATTTGAATCTTCTGCGTTGCTTTCAAATAAGTCTCTATATTGCACTTCGATAAGGTTTTGTCCGTCGTTTAGTTCTAAATAGCGGCTATCAACCTTGCTGAGTCCGTTAACGGCTAAGACTTCAATTGATTCTGGGAATGACACTGATGCCGCTGAAGAGATAAAGCTAGCAAGTGATAATGCGATTACGCTAATAAACTTTTTCATAATAAACTCCAAAACTTTTGTTAAATCATCACCAACGATACTGATGAATAAAACGCACGGTATCGTTAGCGCCGGCTATTGTTTGTTTCAATAGCAAAGGCTCAACTTTGTTTTTTATAAAGCATGTTGATTAAGTACAGATCTTAATCAGCTGATGATGTAAAGCTTACAGAGGGATTGGAGGGGGATTAGTCGATGCTAGCTCGACAGTTTGTAGAGACCAAAAACGGGTTTGGATACTAGCTAAAGAGCTAGGCTCGTTAAATGCGAGTAAATGTTGCTCTATTATCCCTGGTGCGGAGGCACCATGGGATGCACAATTTTCAGCGCCTAGAATATCGCAAAGTGCTTCACAGTCAATTTTCGGCAACGTTAAGTTGACGGTATTAGATGCGCAATTCATTGCATCATCACCTTGAAGCTCTGCGGCTAAGGAACTGTCATTAAAAGGCGTAGTAGCAGATAGATGGTTTGGCGCGGCAGTTACACCTGTCATTGAGTTAACAGCCATTGCTTGCTGATGCAGTGCGTGTGAGCTTGCATGCAAAAATTTAGGCATAGCCATCGCTGGAGATAACACAAATTGTGCTACTAAAGTGATGAAAAATGCTAAATATGCAATTTGCTTACGCATCTTTGGCCTTTTAGTTATTGAATCAAGTCGATGTAAATATAAAGACCTATGTTTTGTTGGAAAAGTTTCAAAAATCAGAAATTTTTTGATTTCAACTGTGTGCTGTACCTCACTTTTACATCTAAAAGAATTTCAAAGGATTTGCTTTAAAACACTCTAATATCAAGCTTCTAGGTTATTAACCTTGCGATAATCAAGGCTTTAGAGTAGCTTTAGTGAAAGTGCATATAAAGTGAGCGGAATTAGACTCGGATGAGAGAGTTAGAGCCATGTCTCATTTTGCACTTTTAGTTCCAGATCAATGAGTAGAATCTAGTTTATAATGGATCACATAAATTAAAGGTGAAGATTAATTTCATCGTTAGAAAAAATTAAATACTTGGAGAAGAGTGATGAACTGGCGAGCACTATTTAAACCCAGCGCAAAATATTCGATTCTGGCATTGTTAGTCGTCGGTATCGTTGTCGGTGTTGTTGGCTACTTTGCTACACAACAAACTTTACATGCAACAAGTACAGATGAGTTCTGTATGAGCTGTCATAGCAACCACTCATTGAAAGATGAAGTGTTAGCTTCTGCTCACGGCGGCGGTAGCGCTGGTATCGTGGTTCAATGTCAAGATTGTCACCTTCCACACAACCCTGTTAAGTACCTAGTTAAGAAGATCATCGTATCTAAAGATCTATACGGTTACCTAACAATTGACGGCTTTAATACTCAAGAGTGGTTGGATGAGAACCGCAAAGAGCAAGCTGATCTAGCGCTTAAGTACTTCAAAGGCAATGACTCAGCTAACTGTCAGCACTGTCACTCTCGCATCTACGAGAATCAGCCTGAAACTATGAAGAAGATGGCGAAAAGAATGCACGCTAACAACTTCAAGAAAGAAGAAGACAAGCGTAAGACTTGTGTAGACTGTCACAAAGGCGTTGCTCACGTTTATCCAAAAGGATAAGTCTCAGGCTAAAGCCTAGAGTGTCGTAGCGACCCAGACCTAACGTCTGCAAGTCAAAATACTAAAAGCCCCTTTATTGGGGCTTTTTTGTTTTTTAGCTTCGGAAAGTAAAAGAAGGTCCTAGGAAAGGCTGAGAAAGGTTCTAGGTCCTAGGGAAAGCTAAGGCGGGAGAGCAAAGAAGAACGGCCCGCGGCCTAGGGAACGTGACTGCGTCACTGACGGAACGCTGCGCTTACGGAAAAAGCTAAGAGACAGAAAAGATGGTGCTTTTGGCTTTTGCTGTTCCTAGCAGGGCGTAGCCCGTCCTCGCAGCGTAGCGTCCTAGGATCTAGGTCCTTCTTTTAGAGCTAAGACGAACGGCCTGCGGCCTAGGGAACGTGACTGCGTCACTGACGGAACGCTACGCTTACGGCAAAGGTGGAAAAGCAAAGACGGCACAGGCTAAGACTAAAAAAGCGGCTTTAATCTTACTGTTGTAGGTCGGGCTTTAGCCCGTAAGGCTTTTGATTTTCCTAGTAGGGCGTAGCCCGATCTCGCAGCGTCCTAGGATCTAGACTCTGAAAAAAGCACAAAATAAAAGGCAAAACAGCGGATACTGTTTTGCCTTTTTGGTCTTGGCTTGTCCGGCTATTAACTGTTTTGAGCCTGATTATCCATAACCTGTTTGCGATACTGCAATAGGCTAAATACACCAAATAAGAACACCTGCAAATAATCGCTCTTCTTCAGTTCGAGCAATTTGCTAAATAGGCTGTGAAAAATAAAAGTCTGAAAGCAATGCATAAAGATTGTCATGGCAAACAAGATATTCAGTACGACTGCAACGCTGCCATCAAAAGGCACTACTAAGTTATAAAGCATCATTAACCAAGCAAATCCAGTGACAACTTTTCCTAAAACTAGCATGGCTTTCATTTAACTCATTTCCTCTGAATCACTGTTAGTTTCTGCCTCGGAGCTTTCTTCAGCAGTATATTGATATAAACGATAGATCACTTGGCCGGCTTTTTTCTCTTTTATTAATGCCCAGCTAGCGGGTACGTTGAGCACTGCTATTTCACTTTCAGTTTCTACATAGATAAGCGCATCATCGTTTAGCCATTGGTGTTTATCGATAAGTGCGATACTTTTCTCGGCGAGTGACTTTCTAAACGGTGGATCGATAAAAGCAATGTCAAAACCTTCGTTTGGCGTATTAGCCAGTAAGGCAAGGCTATCGCCTTTTATCACATCTGCATTTTCGCACTTAAGGGTGGCTAAGTTAGCAACGAGTTGTTTAGCCGCTTGTGTTTGTAGTTCGAAAATCTTGGCATAGCTCGCATACCGAGATAGTGACTCTAGGCTTAATGCACCACTTCCTGCAAAGCAATCTAGAACGCGAGAACCACGTACATCATTGGCAATCCAGTTAAATAAGGTTTCGCGTACACGGTCTGTTGTTGGGCGTAAGCCCTCAAGATCATGGATCGGCAATTTTCGCGATCGCCACTGGCCTGAAATTATCCTAACTTGACCGCTAGAAGGTCTTTTTTTGACCATGATATCCTCGTGATTTTGCCTGATGAAAGAAAGTGGTAGACTATGCCGTCTGAAATAAGGCCGTTATTTTATATCAAAGCATAGCTAAAAGGTAAAAAGCAGTAAGCGGAATCTTTTAGAATCGCTTTTTTGCTGTTTTTGTCAGCGAAATTTGACCATAATTTTGATATAACGTCTTCCACCCTAATGCATTTATGTACAGCTATTTGAGCACCGGTATAACACATGGCAAAGAAAGGTTTTTTTTCCTGGTTCCGCAAGGACAAGTCTAAAGAAGAAGCGGAAGCTGCTGAAGCGGCAAAATTAGCAGCAGAACAGCAGGAGCAGGAACAGCTCGCAGCTGAAAAAGCAGCCGAAGAGGCACGTATTGAAGCTGAGCGTCTTGAATCAGAAAGAGTTGCCGCCGAACAGGTTGA